>NZ_JBFUHJ010000036.1:0-32438 GCF_056402455.1 Paenibacillus sp. P4_A7
CTAAACAAATGAATCCTATCGCTAAAATTACTAAGTAAAATTCCATTTCGCTTCTCCTCCTTACATCGCGAAGGTTATTAGCATAATGCTTTTTGTTTAATTTATTGAACTATCGTTTCCCGTTAGCGGAAAGAGCTATATTACCGTTAAAATTTGATTTCTATGATGATTGTCGTGATCGTTAAATTCGTGAATGATGTAAAGCAGAGAATAGGGTGTGCCAGTATGTGGGCAAATTTCTACTCCACCTGCAGTAACATGTTTAGCAGCAACGTCAGGCTCAGTTAAAAGTTTTTCAACCAGTTGAAGGCGAGTTTGTTTATATTCATCGAGCAGACGATCTTTAGAAATTCCCGATCTGGCGTATTCATACGCAATTTTGTTAAACGAATCGAAATCCGGAAATACCATTCCTTCTCCATTTTTAATCGCTGGGATGATCGTAGAGATAAGGTATGTATCCCAATTTTTAAGATGCGAAATTATTTCCCCTACTGATGCTTTTCCTTCAGCAATCGGTTGTAGCCATATGCTTTCGTTTACATCATGTAAGGTATCCGTCCACTCTGTAAATTCTTTATAACGAAGAATCGTATTTTCGCCTAAACTAATCATATTGGAACCTCCATTTTTATAGATAAAAATTCGGATAATCATTTCTGTTTAGAATAATAGCTCTCTTCAATACTACCGAATATACGTTCGGTAGTAAATGTGCTATATTTGAACTATCCTGCCCGTTAGCTTAATAGAAAGAAGGAGCAGCTGCCATGAACTGTAACCCGAAAGATAAACACTTTAGAAAAAGTGCCCGTCTTTCGGGTTACAGTTCACCATGGCAAAACTACTCCTTCTTTTGTTCAACTATCGTTCCCCGTTAGCGGAATGCCCACACTTTTACCTATGATACGGTTCTCCGCGCTGTCTGTAACGGCAAGTTTTTTCGCCCGCCGACTTTTAACGCATGGACTTCCACGGCAAAATCGCAAAGCCTTCAACTGGAAGCATATATTATGATCTTGTAACACACAAAGACCCCTTTCGCGAGCAATGTCATTAAGTTAAGCCCAGAGACACCACCGGGAAAAATGGAATCCGAAACGGCATGGGAAAAAGCCCTGTGCCGTTTGTTTTTTTATGCAAGCAAGGAAAAAGCGTACAGCAAACAAAGCGGATGGAATATCCTCTTAAAAAATGTTCATGGGAACCGAGTTATGCTACTCTGTAGACGAAGCTACCGTTATATTCAGAGATGCGTGAGGAAGTCCCTCCCCCCCCCATTATTCAGGTAGTGCTTTCTCATTTTATTAAAGACTAATAAGTGGCTTATTAAATGGAGACGATCGGTTCTGTGGCGTGTGTGAAAAGGGTGTTTCGCCCGTCAAAAGGAGGYCAAGATGAACGAAACAGCATTAGAGCTTCAGTTATTTGAGAACTTAAAGCCTGAGTTAACATCGTTCTGTTACAGAATGCTAGGATCCATCGATGACGCAGACGATGCTGTTCAGGAAACCTTTATTCGTGTTTGGCAAAGTTGGCATTCATTCAGGCAGGATTCCTCATTCAAAACATGGGTTTATCGTATTGCATCAAACTTATGCCTGGACAAGCTAAGACAAGCCAAACGCCGCACGCGTCCCGTTGACCTATCCGACCCAGCGGTACTCATCGTCGAACTCCGCGAAAAGTTTCCCGACTCAGCTTGGATTTGGCCTGCCCCTGATTTCTCGGGGAGTCCGGAAGATATTTTCATTCGCAAAGATACCCTTGAACTCTGTTTTATTACACTCTTACAGATCTTACCCCCCCGTCAACGTGCGGTTCTTATTTTGAAGGATGTATTCGAATGGTCCTCCAAACAGATCGCAGAAACTTTAGGAATATCGCCGGCAGCGGTTAACAGCGCCCTGCAAAGAGCCAGAGAAACGATGGACCGAGCGAAACTTCATTCTAACGAGTTTAGCATGATGGATGTCGAACCTGATCGTGAGCTGCTATCACGGTATGTGGAAGCCTTCGAACAATTTGATATCAATGCGCTGGTAGCGTTGTTTCATGAGGAAGGCCGTCTGTCAATGCCGCCTTTCGCAATGTGGGTACGCGGCAAAGACGATTTGTTCAAGTTTTTTGCGCTTACACGCTGGCATTGTGAGGGATCCCGGTTTTTGCCGATTACGGCGAATGGGGGTTATCCTGCTTTCGCACAGTATGTGCCAAGCGGTGAAGACTCCTWCTTGGTACCCTGGGGTATTCACATTATTGAAATAAAGGACAAGCAAATATACCACGTCCAAAATTTCATTAATACAAAATTATTTTCCCGATTTGGGCTWCCTGCACAAATACRCCGATGAATATCGTAATCTAATTTCGTCTAAATAAATGAGAAACAAAATTACGATTATCAAAGATAGAAAGGACGATAGTTCATGCGTAAAATCATTCTATTCATTCACAGTACTATTAATGGAGTTGTCACTGGCGACCCAAGCGAGGACAAAACCAACTGGGCAGTCTGGAGAAATAGCGCTGGCATTGAGGAAGGTTCTCAGTATCTATTAAATATTTTCGAGACAGCTGATACCATTTTGCTTGGCCGCGGAACCTACGAAGACCTCTCTAGAAAGTGGCCGACTATTCGAGGGTCCAAACGGGACGATGGAGGTTCAAGCCTGGGTGATAAGATAAACAACGCCCACAAACTAGTTGTAACAAGCGCCCGCCCGCTCGACAAGCTAAAATGGGGAGAATTTGAAGCTCCAAAACAATTGACCGGCAGTAATATAGAAGAGCAAATTAAGGACCTAAAAAATGGTGACGGTGGCGACATTGTTATTTTCGGTAGTCCAACGCTCGTGCGATCACTTGCAAACGCAAATCTTATTGACGAATATCAGATAGTCATGCACCCGGTTGTGGTCAACGTAGGTGAGCATTTGTTTGACAATTTTAATGAGCAGAAGGAATTCCATCTCGTGGACGTCAAAACACTTAAGGTTGGTTCCCTCTTGGTAACCTACAGACCCKCTAAAGCTTAGCTCAACCGGGCAGATCATTACTGTCAACACAWACAGCTACCCAGTTGATAATGTGCAATGGACCGTCTGTTAACACAGCACGCCGACAGGCAGCTCACCTTGACTACCTACGAAGGAACCTTTGATCAAAAACACGAACATACGCCCAGTGAGTGATCGCGCATGCTATGAAAAAGATTGATGTTATGTTGTCGCAAGCTTTAGCCTTTAGGCATATTCGTATCCAAAATGGCCAGGAAGCACATTTAGTTAACCCTTCAACGTGTTCAACTAATGATTCGGGGATGGTTTTGGCACTATATAGGTCGAAGACGTCCTGCCAAGTTTTAATGGTTCGCATGTAATCCCTCCTAAAAAAAATGACCCCCTCGAAAAGCAATGTCATTATGTAAAAATGGAATCCGAAACGGCATGGGAAAAAGCCCTGTGCCGTTTGTTTTTTTGTGCAAKCAAGGAAAAAGCGTACAGCAAACAAAGCGGATGGAATATCCGCTTAAAMAATGTTCATGGGAACCGAATTATGCTACTCTGTAGACGAAGCTAACAGATGATTTCGAGCGGATTTTGCGCGTATTCTTTTGMCCTGGGCGAATGGGTCGAATCGGCAAAATGTTTTTGCGAATCAGCGCTTCAACATCGGTCGGGGGTTCATCGTCCCGTGAACGCAGGAAATGTCTACAAACATGAACGGCAACCGTGAAGTTGACTTGGTAGGGGTGCCGTTTATCCATTTGGGAWATGATGACATGCGAGGTCATCATTTCAGCGAAGTTGTACATGATCATTCTTGCGAAAATCTCTTGGGTGATGGACTCTTGCTTCTTTGCGTGAAAATTCGCCAGRCCGACCGTGTATTTTAATGCCCTGAAAGAGTTTCAATGCCCCATCGCATGTTATAAATGGACTTGATTTCGTCGGGCGGGAAATTAGCAGCAGAAAGATCCGTAATGACGGTTTCATAAGCGCCACTCGGCAGGACRAAACGAACAACCCGAAAGGAAATCGGGTAAAACAAGTTCTCATGCAAATCCAAAAAATCAAATGTAGACGTGGAAGGGACGAACTTGTAAATCTCAGGATGAGCCTTGACTTCTTTGGTTTGTTTTTTGGTGAGTGTCAGATGAACGTCAATATCAAACGCTCCGCTAGAGGGCAAACGCAAGCCCGAAAGAATACCATTGGAATCCAAATCCTTTACCCGTATGACATAGTTCCACCCTTTGCGTGCAATATGCGCGAAATTGTTGTAACTTTCATAACCTCTATCAGGCCGTAACAATGGCATCCACGTAAAGTCTGTTGCATAAGTCATAGGCTGCATTCAAATGCAGAAGGTTAAAGCCTTTCGTGTTCGGTTGACTTTGAAAATAGGTATCCGTGTCCGTAGAGTCCGTTGCGATATGCAAATCCGAACCGTCAATGGCAAGTAATCGATACCCTCGGTAGTCCTTGATATCCTTATACGATTGCGTAAATTCGTGAAACAAGAATTCCATAGCAGACGGCAGGATTTTGTTCCTCTGTTGGACAAAAGCAAAAGTGGTTGCGGTGTTTGCGTCATAGCCCTGCGATTCCAAGAGTTCCTTATATATGCTGTTGCCCCCCATGGAGATCAGGAGTTGCATAACCGTTTCAAAGGGCAGCTTTTTCTTTCGTGTAAAATCTTTTTCAGGGTTTTTGACATAAGGTGCTGGTGCGGCTGACATTTCTCGTATGAGGGATGTCAGTGTTTCTTTTAGCGAATTTGCGTACACATTCATCGGCGTAACCTCCTCGTTTTTCAAGGGGCTTCGCCACACATTTCCATCTACTTGTCAAGTCCTATTTCTCTTTTTGGTGCAAAAAAAGAGCGGGCTATCTTTTCGATAACCTGCTCTTGTTCTTGATTTTTGGCCCTGCGCCTTAACTTAATGACATTGCTTTCGCGAGGGGTCTTTAACTTTTTACAGGAGGGATGGACACGCGAACCATCAACACCCGGCAGGACGTCGAAGACTTACGCCGGGACGAAGCCGCCAGCGCCATCCGTCTGAGCCGTTATTCCTATTGTACAACATCAACTACGAATTCCGCCCACGTTGTGGAAGCGAGGCCCCTACTTGAAGCCGCAATGTAAGACGGACTTAGGAGACTGACCAGGTAACTGCCGGGTTCGGTCAAGGTGAAGCTGCCGTTGAAAACACCGTTGTCCTGGATCTCGATCGTTGTCCTCTCCCCGCCAAGCGATTGATAGCCATCCCTAGAGCCGGGGACGAACTTGTAGATGTCCAAGCTCAATTGCTCGAAATTCAGATTCGGCTTCAAGAGGCTCCCTTCCACGGGAATCGTTTCGCCCGCCTTCACCTTTACGTAACCCGCCGGCGACGAGAGCTTCACATACGCCTGTCCGTCCCAAGTTACCTTCAGAGGAACTTCATTGTCGTCCGCCGTTCTCCTGATAATGTCGAAGCGAGCCATCCCCGTGGAACTTGTGGAGATGTTCAGCGGATTGCCTCCCAACCGGAGACTAAGCGTGAACTCCATCTGGTTGTACAACCGCCCGTCCATGGCGATGTCCCGCCCGGTCACCTTGCCGGTCGCGCCGCTCCAAGCTCCGCCTCCCAAAGCGACGAAAACTTGAGGCGCATTCATGTCCTTCTGATATAGCATCGTGAACGTCTCTTCCGCCCGTTCGGTCTCCCACATTGGTTTCAGCAGCTCGATGAATTTGTCGCTCCAGCTGATCTTCAGCTTGCCACCCGACATGGAGGCGTTCATCCCGAGAGTTCTTGACCATCTAGCAAGTACAGCTTTTCCGACCCGATCAGAAAAATCAACCCTTCGAACGAAGGCATCAGCTTCTTGTTCATCACGATCGTCGCTTGCCGCTTCGTCGGGTTCCACGTCACCGCTGCGGCAGCGCCGGAATCCCGAAGGACGCGCAGCGGAACGTAAGCGCGACCGTCCCGGATGATCGGCAGGTCCCCCGCCCACTTCTTGCCGTCCAGCGTTGCCCGCTTCCCCTTCACATCGAACGTCAGCTCGTGATTCACCCGGTAAATTTTGGCCATATTCCCTGCCGTTGCAGAATCCGATGCTTCAACTGTCTTGATGCCGGCAAAGCCGAACCAACCGATAGCAGCAACCAGCACAATCCGAACCCACCGCGAATTCACAATCCCATTCACCCTTCATCAGCTCCTCTCACGAGAATTAGACGCCATTTATGTAAATAAGTTCCATGCCCTAACAAAAAAAAGGACCTCAGACTCATCCGGGTCATGATCCCTTCACCGCCCCACCTACTGTCTGTCCACGATCGCCTGCACCCGACCGACCTGTCCGTCCTTCAGCCATACCTTGATCCCGTGCGGATGCTTCGCCGATTTCTTGAGCAGATCCTTCACCACTGGGCCAGTATTACTGGGAAGCCACATTGAAAGTAACGACCTTCGAGGGTGACACAACCCTCCTTACCACTACTACACCATCACGTTCAACAACCTCCGCTCAGGTGATCCCGTCGCAGTCAAGGTTAAGCGGACGGACTAAGCGGGAATATCCTGCGAGTTTTTCCGAAAAAACTTGCTGTTACTTATGATAAGGTTCACCGTAATGTATCCTAGCACAAAGTACGGTTTGACCACAGAATATACATCAACATATAAAGACAAAGAACCACTCTGATAATGGAGTGGTTTCTTGTCTTCAAATTATACTCGTAGACCTAATCGGTTAGCCAATCCTGTAGCAAACTCTTTTTGAGAGTCTAGCTTCAATTCGTTAAACACTCTTGCCATGCGTGCCTGTGCTTTTTCCATGTCACCTATTGAGCAATAGAGTACCGTTAAGTAATGGGGACTCTCGTAAATCCCATCTTTCTCACGTAACTCCATTACTCTGATTACATCGTTGATACTTTCAAATTGCCGAAGGTGAGGGAGTATATACTCTGTAATGTCTTTCATTATCATTCGTTTAAGTTGTTCAACGTTAGTATCGATAGTTAATCTGTACCAACTATCGTTTTTCGTTAGTTCAGTGCCACGAATCCGTAAAACTGAGTTTATTTCCATTGGAAAGGATGGTTTCGGATATAGATGAACTGTTCCGAATAATTTCTCTATATAAATGCCTGTATTGAAAAAGAACTCAACTTCATCTTGTGTATTCCACTTTGATGACTGAATGTTCACTGTCGCAGAGAAGTCAGAGCATACATGAGCAAAGTTATTGCCCTGCTTCTTAAACCCCTCTACCTTAAACAAGGGAGCTATGGTTTCTTTTACAACTTGCTTCAATACATTCTGCATAGTCACGCTAATCAATCCCCTTAGCGATAGAAACCTGCCTTCATTCGTCCATGTTGACACATTTATCAAATATAACTTCAAAATCTCCTTTGAATATTAGATGCTCAACCACTTCTTCAATGCGTTTACGACTACATTCATCCACCAGTACCATGTCACTCCCCCAAAAATACCTTCCTTGTAAACACTCTCCAGTTTGTTGATTCTTTTCTGCGAGAGTCTGTATGTTCTGGTATGTAAAAAATGAAGCAACCCATCTTGACCCGTCTTCAAATGGAATATTGCATGTCTTTCACTAAAATCGCTTCTTATCAGCTTATTCAAGGATTCAATTGTACCATATGTTGGAATTACGTGTAATCGTATCGCATCACAATTCATCCTTAGTCGGGCTGTAAAAGTGCTTACGACATTTACGAAAACGACATGTGCATAAATGATGTAAACCACCCCACCACATTCAAATGATTACTATGTGTCAAAAAGTATGCTCTTTGAAAGTTGAAACTTGAGTGTGGAAATATAGTGTCTATTACTCGTATTTTTATTTTGATATTTTCCAAAATTGATTCATGATTATTTGAAACACGAACTCAGTAAGCCAAGTTGACAATTTGTAAGATATTCCACGGTGACCCCTATCATAAATAACAGCTGTTTATTTCAACATGGCGCTCCATTAAACTGCCCGTTAGCGTAACGCGGCTGCCGATCTATGCCGGAGCCGCGTCTTAGTTGTTTATTGAGCTCTAGTTCCTCGTTAGCCATACATGCAGCGCTAACGCTGCACCACAGATGATGAAAACGGAGTACAGAATCCGTCAATACTACTACCATGGCTGGGAGAGGAAGGTCGATAACCTATGGTGCCTTAGAGCCCATCCGTTAGTCTGACTCCAACAATCACGGTGCATCACAGATTGTCGCTCCCTTCCGGGAAGCACTCGTGGGAGATTTATCCTACTCTGATTGTTGCACCAGCCTCTTATCCAATTAGCCGATGAGAGGACGTAATAAGAAGATGATGATGCTTGATGAAAATTGGAATGATTTACTCAATGCCTACAATTATCTTGCATTAGAGTATCGAAGAACTGATAAGTGGGATAACACTATGAGGCGGCTAAAGTAATATTTGGTGGCTTTGTTGCGTTTATGGGCAGAATAGCTGAATAAACAAATAGTAACAAAACCTCTATGGTACTATGAATTTTTAGTACTGTTGTCCGTAAAATTATACTTGTATACTTACTTAAAGAATAAATAGTGAAAGTAGAGGCGGAGTAAAAATGAAGGATAAAACAAAATATGTTATGCTCAATTCATTACTAATCGGAACATTGTTATTAAATTTATTAATATTTACTTCACGAATGAGATTTTTTCCTTGGTTTATAGAAGATGCTTGGGGCTATTTAGGGGTATTTGTAACTTCTCCAATATTGTTAGCCATTTTCCTTTTTCTTCATCATCTCCAAAAGAAGTATTCAGTGACTCATTTAAATAAATTCATTCCGCTTATTGCTATAACAGTTTCTCTTTTTGTTGTTTTTGTAAATGTCACTGATTTTTTAAATCTTTTTGCTCTTATTGTTAATGGAATTATGCTGGTAGTTGCTGTTGTTGTATTTAGTCAACATAAATTTGATAAGTAACATTTTTGGGATACCGCCACATGCCCATCAAGCTAAGAAAATACTACCCATCCAAAACGAAAAAAAGCTATTCTTTTCGGTACAATTACGAAAGGATAGCTTTTTTATATGAATTTTGGCATCACAGATGAACTTCATTTATTTTCACAGGAACTAGCCTTTAAAACAGATTCTAGGCATTATTCCAATTTCGCTGCCTTACCTTTACTTATTCAGGAGTTACCCTCCATAACCTCTCTGTTTTAGTTAATACTCCGGTTGGAATAGATTATCTGTCCCATGGATATTCATATGAGTTACATATATAATCGTACTAAAACTAAGTGGTTTCAAGATATAATCCAACATAAAAATGTATAATAGAACTGTTTCGAGGAGATCAAAATGTCATATATGAATATTCCATATCGTTTAGAAGAGAGTAATTTTTCGCTTTCCCAATTTATATCCATTTGGAAAGTCCAAGCAAATCATACCTATCAAACAACTAAAAGAAACGGTTTCGAAGCTCCAGGATTATTTATTACTTATGAAGGAAAAGGAACCTTAACTGTATTAGATGACATTTATGAACTACACGCAGGCACCTTTTTTTTCGTTCAGAATGATATTTCTTCTATGTATAAATGTAAAAATGAAGATTGGAAGTTCTATTTTCTTGATTTTAGCAGTATTGGCATTCTTAACTCTCTTCAGCTTCCTGTCTTTAAAGTTGTTACTACTGGTAAAATTGCTGAAGCCCTACAGCTTTGTGAACGATTAATTGACATCCTAATTGCCCAACCACTTGGATACGAATTTTCCGCCAACATACTGCTACAAGAAGTATTCCTTCTCTTTGCAAGGGAACAATCAATTTCAGCTAACTCTCGTCATACAGAGATAAACAAAATACTGATCTATATACATAGAAATATGGATAAACAGATTCGGATCGAAGATCTCATACAACTTAGTGGTTTGTCTCGTACATCATTCTTTACTCGTTTTCGTTCCACAACCGGGCTATCGCCAAGTAACTATATGTTAAAGCTAAAGCTAGAGTCGGCAAAGGTTTCCCTCGAAACAACAAACTTGACGGTCAAAGAAATTGCAGCGAACTTAAACTTTTATGACGAATTCCACTTTTCCAAGCTGTATAAGAAAAACTTTGGTATGTCTCCGAGTAAATCTCGCAGAATAAAAGATTCGGGACATTGAAATGTATACCGAAGACAATCACTTTGAATTCGGAGTTATTGGAGGATCTCATTCGTCGTTAATGAGGGTGTAACAAGAAGCGACTGAAAAAGCAATTTACTGCATTGCAACGAAATAAATACAGCCGGCCTCTAAAGAGGGCAGACTGTATTTGTTTAAAGTCTTGAATTGGATGGAATGATTCGAATATCCTTATCCAAATTGGCAAGCATCATGTAATTGCGATTGAAAGTAAAGATACGTTTTATCTGATAATAGGACATGGTCACAGCAGTGAATGCTTCACTGAGCGAGAATCGGAGCTCAGGCCTGTCCATGAGCAGTCTGCGCGATTCCTTTTCAAATTCGGGAATGCTAGAGATGACCTCCAGCTTGCCTTTACTCACTGCCTTATCAATTGCATTCAGAAAAAATTCTGCCTGTTGATAGCTGTATTCATTGCGAAGCCATTCGTGAAGATCAAATATAATTGAGTTGGTCGTCACGTAATTACGTTCCAGATCATGCAAATCCAGAAACAGGGAACGGGCTTTCACATAGCGGGGGTCTTCAGGGTTCATTAAAGCGGCTAAAGCCGTTTCATCCAAAAAAATTGTATCCTGAATGTTCAAGTAGTTATCCATATGTCAGCACTCCTTAATCCTCTAGTTTGCAAATACCATCCAAATATAGAAGAGGGTTATCTTCCTTTTGATCCACTGAGATGAGGGTTGATTCGTATGGGACGTTTGCCAGGTATTGGACAATGATTCTATTGACAATCGCTTGCACGGTCGTATGCTGCATATCGGCGATTGCTTTCAGCTCAACATAATATTGCGGATTGAGTTCTAAAGTGTCTTCTTCTTCATTTTTTGAAGAAATGAATTCGGAAGCGGTAGACTTCGCTTTTTCGATGAAGCGTTTGTAATTATTCACCATCGTTATTCACTCCTTATGTATGGCTATTATAAATATTCGTCGAATTTTGTCGATTTTAGGGGGTAATCTAGGGTGCAAAGCTAGCGTCCAGCTTCCTGAAGCATAGTAAAGGAAGAGCTCAAGCCCTCCAGGATAGTTGTTACTGCATCCGAACCTTGTCGCCATCCTGCAGCGGCTCGCTGCTCTCGACTATGATTTGTTCACGCTCGAATACACCTTCGGTTACGGCTGATACTTGCTCATTGGAATCAGTAACGGTAATAGACGTTCTTCGAATGTAATAGGTGTTGCCAAGCGGACCGCTTCGTTCTTCGATTTTAAATATATACTTTCCGCTGCCATCTTCATGGATGGCTTTATTGGATATCAATATCGCATCAGTAGATGTCGGTTTAGTCAGCTCCATCTGAACTCTATCGCCTCCCTTCAAACTCTCGTCTTGTATCGTGACCAGAATCCGCATCATCGGAGAATACAAGGTCGTGCCTTCACCTACGGAGCCTGTATCGATGGAATTTGCATATTCGATTTCTGCAATTTGGCCTTCGACTTGTTTAACATTATTTCCATTCACTTGAACATCAAGTTTTTCTCCTATCTCCAGCAGATCAGCTATATTGGCAGGGGCTAAAAACTCAAATCCAAGGCTTCCGCCCGAGATACGCACATCCGCTCCCCCATTTGATGAAATAAGGCCGTTTGTCGCGTTTACTTGCGTGACGATTCCGTCAAACGGAGCAACCAATTCGCGATTATTAGTCAAGTGTTCCTGTAACTTTTTTATTTTTCGTTGCTGGACTCCCATATCGATTTTACTCATCTCGATTACACGCTGGGCGCTGCGTATGCTCTCATCATCTCCGCTATGTACAGTCTCAATATAGCTACTCTCCAGTCCTTCCATTGTAAGCTTAAGCTTATCGAGACTCGCTTGTTCGTCCAGAATCTGTTGTTCCACGTCTGTACTTTCGTATAGAACCAGCTTCTGCCCTTTCTTCACAACCTCGCCTTCCTTAACCTCTACCCTCTTAACCTTCCACCCCGTACTATTCGTTAACGCTGCTTCTGTCATCCACTTTAAGATACCACTACCTTGAAACGTATGAAGAAGCTGTCCCCGACTCGGTTCTATTACAACAACCTTAGGTAGAGTCAGAGCCATCAGCGTGTTGCTAAGCAGCGTAAATACAATAAGGAGGCCAATAAGCAAACCAGAAAACATTCTAATCATTCGCTTACGTCCAGACCTCGTTTGTTCTGTATGTTGTAATTCCATTATGATCACCTCGCATATGATTATCCTTTAATTCCAGATAGTTGAATCCCTTCAACAAAGTAGGACTCTGCATATAAAAACAACAGCACCATTGGGGCCATATATAGAGCGGATGCAGCAAAAGCAACACCACGGTCACCTTCATTGATACGTGACAAAAATAGCGACAATGGCTGCTTGAATGAATCCTCAAGAAAAATAAGCGGCTGCTCGACCATATTCCAATTATCAACAAATAGCAATACAACCAGTGCTGCGATCCCAGGCTGAATGAGAGGAACGATTATCTTATAAAAGATCCTCAAATGTCCAGCTCCATCCATTTTGGCCGCTTCGATATATGAATATGGAATATGCAACATGAACTGTCTCAACATAAACACACCGAAAGCGCTGAAAACTCCCGGTAAGATAATTGCGTTTGTCGTGTTCATAAGTCCAAGCTTCTCTACAATAATGTAATTAGGAACCAACGTGACTTGAAATGGCATAAGCATAGTCATTAAATAAATGACAAACAACTTATCCCGCCCCCAGAATCGAAGCTTGGAAAAAGCATAAGCCGCCAGAGATGCGACTAGCACTTGCCCGGCGATGATCGGTGTGACCATAAATACAGAGTTCCAAAACATCTGGAGGAACATCGGTTTATGAACCAATACTTCCGCATATTGATTGAACGACAGCCAATCGGGAATCAGCTTCAAGTTAACATATCTGTCTTTCTCTCCGGCTGCAGTATCGATCATCTTGCCAATGGGATTATAGTTATGGTCAATCTCGCCTTCCGTCATCAACGAGTTTGTGACTGTGACCACAATAGGAAATAGCATCATCACGGCGATAACCCCCATCACCAACGTTAACGAAAACTTGCGAAATAAAACCAATGCTTTCACCTTCCCTATACTTAATCCATGAATTGCCGAAAACGACGTTCTATTGAAAGCATGACTGTCACACTGATTAGAATACAGCCTACCATCAGGGTGGCAGCGGCCGTTAGTTTCTGAATATCGAGTGATAGAAACATGTTGTTCATATAATGCTGCAGCATATAAATTCGATCATGCGGATAATCGCCAGCGATCAGATACGTTTCACGGAAAACTTTGAACGAATTAATAATGGACATTAAAACGACAAAAAACATGGTCGGAGTCAAATAGACAATCGTGATATTGATCAACTTATGAAATTTTCCCGAACCTTCGATATCCGCAGTTTCATAGTAATCCTTAGGAATACTTTGTAGCCCCGCCAAAAATAAAATGATGTTGTACCCAATATTTTTCCATATATATACGATAACCAACACGCCCATGGACCAATTTGATTTCATCCAGTCGATCCGTTCTATATGTATGCTCTCCATCCACAAATTCACTGTACCATTCCAATCGAATAAAATTTGCCATATCATTACAATGGATGCAACGGGTACGACAAGTGGCAATACAAAAGCGGTCTGCAGCCAATTCCGAATAAATAGTTTTTGATTTAGCAAAAGCGCAAATAATAAAGATAGAGCAACGATGAGCGGCACGCTTACACTGGTAAATAGCAATGTGTTTGTTGCCGCTTTACGAAAGGATCCGCTAGCATACAGCTGTTTATAATTTTCAAAACCGACAAAAGAGCCATCCACCGTGTTATCTTTGAATGAATAAAATACTCCCATGACAAACGGAATAAGATAAAAAATCGCGAAGCCTGCCAAGCTCGGCACCAAGAAGAGAGAAGCCACTGCCCAATCCTTGCGCAGCAGCTTCAATAGCTTGCCCCGATTACGCTTGCCCTCCATGTTAACACCTCCAAAATCCACTTCTAATGAGAAAATGAACCCTGAATTTTCGTTCAAGGTTCATTCCGAGCACTTGGTTATTCATTCAAGGAAAGGTTATTCATTCAAGAAAGTTTTCACTCTATTTTGAATCAACTTCGCCACTACCTCTGCTGATTTCTGTCCACTGAAATAGGCTTTGGATTCTTCTGAAATGATCTCTTCGACCTTAGAAGGCTTGAATGCAACGGGATGAATTGCTCCAAAAACGAATTGATCTAATCCTTGAATATCTTTTGCTGTTACCTCAAATATCTTGCCTTTCATAGCTCCCATTTCTTGATCAGACTTAACGGTCCCTTCCTTTAATAGTTGCTGCTTTTGCTTCTCATATAAGCTTTTATTTAAAGGAAAACCCGTTCTTGGAGCTGACATCTCATCAGACAACATAAATTTAAGAAAATCCCATGCTTCCTCTTTGACAGAAGACTTCTCATTGATACCAATGGTTGCGTACGGTCTAAAATAACCTCCAGTTTGCTGACCATTTGCATTTGGCTTGGCGTACAGCTTGGATTTAAATTCATAGCCCTTCAGATTATATTCACTTTGCTTTAATTCACGAATATAATCAGTGGGTGAAACAATAGAAACCGTTCTGAATAGAGGGTGTACTTGTTCCTCAGTGATAATGTGTTCGTCGGACAAGGACTTTACTTGCTGGAGTAATTTAGTAAAGGTATCCGAATCGAAACTCACCTTTCCATTGACCTCATCTACAAACGTCGGGTATTGATCTTTAACCATTTCATTTAATAAAGCATCCGGTGAACTAAACACTCCATATTGGCCACTTTTCTCTCCAAACTTCATTAGTTGTCTGATCGCATCGGTATATTGACTCCAATTCCAAGTCTTGTCGTCGAACTTCACCTCGCTTTTCTCAATCAATGTCTGGTCTCCTATCAGACCATACACAAAGAAATACAAGGGCATCCCATAAACTCCGCCGTTACTCTTTACATTGTCCAAAATGTTGTTGAAATACTGCTCTTTCTTAAAAGATGGGTCCTTCTCTATTATTTCGCTCATATTGGCTAACATATGCTTTTTTACATAGTTTTCGACTGGCAATTGATCCATTTCAATCAGATCAGGACCTTTACCTGATAAAATAGCAGTGTTCGTCGTTTTGATGAATTTCTCAGAAGCCGCTTGCCCTTCTGCACCATCACCACTCTCTATATACTTAAGCTCAATCGTGATATTAGGATGCTTAGCTTCGTATTGCTTCTTAGCTTCCTTAAACAATTCGTAATGATAAAGTGTAGAGAACACAATGGTTTTCTTCTCTCCACTCGATTTCGTTCCTTCCGTATTTTTTCTGTCGGGTTCTGGTGATTCCGTTAATTCTGTCTTTTTTCCATCGGGCACTTTTTCTGTCCTATCATTGTTTGGTGTTTGCACTGTATTCCCATTGTCCGCACGGCTGCAGGCAGCGACAGAGATCATGAGTATAATAGTTACCATAATTAACAATATTTTTTTCATATGTATTCTTCCTTCCTATTTCTAATCTTCTCTATCCATGAAATACTTTTTAATCCCTTTCACAATGGCTCCGGCTGTTCGATTCTGATGCATATCATTGAGCATATTCATTTCATCGCTCCGGTTCGTAAGGAACCCCACCTCCAGCAAAACAGCGAGATTGTTGCTGGTCGTCAGTACCTTCCAGCCTTCCTTTTTCACACCGCGATCCTTGAATCCTGTAGACTCTGCTAGTTGCTCGTGCACCTCGCGTGCGAACGGAAGACTTTCGTCTGCATAATAATACGTTTCGGTGCCAGATACGTCAGGATCCGTGTATGTGTTCCCATGAATAGAGACAAACGCATCTGCATCGAGATCGATTGCAATTTGGGCGCGATCTTCCAGACCGACAAAGCTGTTATCCGTACGTGTCATATACGCCTCGAACATCGGCTCCTTCTGGAGTAAGTCAAGAACCTTCATGGACAGCTCGAGCGAGTACGCCTGCTCCATGTTGCCGCTGACTCCTTCTGCGCCGGGATCCTTGCCTCCATGCCCCGCATCAATCACGATTTTGTAGCGTTGGGATACTTCATGTGGCGTTACCTCATTCTTGTTCGGCCAAACTGCCGACTCCGCAGAAGATGTGTCTCGATTCGCCAAAATCGGGGATAAAAATAGCTCATATATCAACCAGACCATTCCCATCAAAGCGACGACGATTATTAAAAATATCGCTTGACGGCGTTGAAGCTGTTTTCTACTTATCCTTATCATGCTGTCTCGCTTCCTTCTCCCTCAGATATCGATTAATGAAACCGTATAGATGGGCATTTACACTAATCGTCCCTCTTCCATATCACGGCGGTACTCTATCAGTATAGTAAGCGAATATATGATAAGTTAGATGGACTTGTATTGAAGTTGTAAAGTTTGAATTCAACCAACCGATCAGCACAAAAAAACCAGCTGCGGCTGCAGCTGGCACTGGTTCTGTTAATCAACTTATGACCTTGAAAAATAACTAAGTATCGCCATCACTTCTTTACTGAATCCAACCACTTGCTTCGTTCTAGAATTAATCATGATACTATATTTTAATGATTGGTTGTCCTTGCTCATATAATATATTTCTGCTACGATGCCATAGCGGATATCTTTCTCATTTAGGACTAGATCCGACAAGGAATAACTTCCCTTGTCCTGAATAAACTGATTAGCGATCTCGATTACCCCATCCACTATCACATTTGGTTCTTTAACGTCATAAACAACCTGTGGGATCTGATCTGCTTTGAAAATTTTAATTACGTCGCCATCTTTGGCATTCAAAACAATATCATAGACTTCATTGTGATCAGCCGAAAGGGTCAGAGTCATGTAAAACAGACCGTTAGGATATTTATTCAGCTCCGTTTTGACATCAAACTTGAACCCCTGATTATTCTTAGGTTGCGGATCAACGCCGTAAGCAACCCTATCCAGTAAATCTTTAAGCTCCTTCTGATCTATAGCCATCAACTCGAACTGGACCATGTCAATAGTCAGCTTCTTGTTAAAATACTTATTGACCGCATTTAAGCTGAGCGTCTTCACAGCATCCTGAGAAAGAACACCTTCGTATTTTACTTCGTTGCTTTTGTGCTCTTTGGGTATTTTTTTTACCATGACGGTGTCCTTTTCGATCGCGTTGAACAATCCCCCGCACCCCGTCGTCAGGAACATGAATACCGCACATACGATAACCATAATGAGCTTATTCATGAATTCATCCCGCCTTTCGGACCCATTTGTTCGAAAATAACTCCAATCTTCGTGCCCTGATTTTCTTTACTGCTCACTTCGATGACGGCATTGTGTATGCTCGCTACGCTTTGACAAATCGAGAGACCTAAGCCCGTACCATTGTAGCTTCTCGTTCTAGCTTTATCCGCCATGTAGAACGGTTCAAAAATTTTGTCCCCATGCTCTTTGCCAATACCGATGCCTTGATCGATCACTTCAAGAATATACCGGCTGTCACGCCAGTAAGTACGTAGGATGATGCTCTGTTGTTCGGCAGAAGCCTTAAGCGCATTGTCGACGAGATTGAAGATCAGAATTTTGATCAAATCCTTTTCTAGTAGCAGCTTGCCCTCTTCGCAATCCGTAACGATCGAAACCTGCTTCTCCTTGGCCATCATCTCCAATGCAGGTTCGATCTCGGCGATAATGGCTCCCAAATCATGCTCCTCCATCTGGAAATGCTCCTCCTGAAGTGATATCAAATCCATTAGCTTGAGCGAAAGTGATTCTAGTCGCTTTCCTTCTGAGTAAATGACATTCAACCCATCCAGAAACCGTTCTTCGTTATATTTGGTCGTCCGCAGGAAATTTGCATATCCGATAATCGACGTCAGCGGCGTTTTTAATTCATGAGTAAAATTATTGATGAACCTTTGCTTCTCTTGATTGTGCCGCTCAAGCTCATTGATTGTATTCTCGACAACTGAAGCCATATCATTAAAATTGCTTGCCAATACGCCTATTTCATCCTTTGATTTCAGCCTAACACGTTCCGAAAAACCGCCCTGCGCAATGACTTGAGCCGTTCGGTTGAGTCGATCGATCGGCTTCGTCAGCCCTTTGCTCACGAAAAACATTATAAGCATATAGAGGAAGCATGCGGCCAAATCAACTTTTACGAAAAAACCGTACTGATCCACGCGATCCTCATACAAGGGAGTAACGTCTTTCATGTAAGTGAACACATATCGTTTATTATTAATATTCGTAATGTTCGATGTGAATAATATCGTATGCTGACCGATATCCCGCAAAATGTAATTAATTTCGTCCTCGGCAAGCTTGTCCAATTCCTCGCGATGCGTCGGCATTTTGAAATCGGTATTGCTGTAGATCAACTGGTTCGTTTCGTTTGTAATTTCCAAATAGACAGGTTGGTCGCTATTCTTCTCAACAAATTCATTGGCGATATTGGTTAATACCGTTTTCTCGTAATCGATAGAATCATAGATACGAAGGATCGGAACAATCGCATCTACGCTGGAATGAATGCTCATATTCTGGCTTAACGCGTTGTTGATTTCCTGCCCCAGCATTTTTTTATGGCTCCGCTCAATGACCATAAAGGAAGCTGCATTAAAGATGATTGCAAAGACCAGAAAAGAGTACAAATAAATTTTTTGCCAAAATTTCATCGATCAATCCTCCAGCCGGTAACCGATTTTGTAAATCGTCTTGATATGATCCTGAAGCTGAAGCTTCTTACGCACCGATTTGATATGCATATCGACCGTTCTCGTTTCGCCGTAATAGTCGCCCCCCCATACTTTATCGATGAACTGCTCTCTGGAGAGGGCGATGTTCTTATTTTTCAGCAGTACGACAATTAACTCGTATTCCTTCGGGGTCAGTTCGACTGGCTCCCCCAGTAGGGTCACTTCTCGTTTGTCCAAATCTATTAGAATGTTTTGAAACTGCATCACGCGTTCTTCTTTGCCGTATCTTCGCAATACGGTTTCAATCCTGGCCAGCAGTTCAATCCCTTCAAAGGGCTTGACCATGTAGTCATCGGCCCCCAGCTTCAGTCCGTTGACTTTGTCGTATACCGAGTTTTTTGCCGTCAGGAAAATGACCGGTATGTGGTAGGGTTGAATTTTCTCCATCAACGCAAATCCATCGAGCAGCGGAATCATAACGTCGAGCAGGATGAGATCGAACTTCTCTTGCTTTACCGCCTCAAGCGCCGCCAAGCCGTCATACACTTCAGTTGTCGCGTAGTTCACAATGTTAAGAGTCATTTTAATGATTTGGGATATATGGATATCATCTTCAACGATCAAAATCTTTTTTTGCATATTTAGAAATCTCCTAATCAAATTGTCAGACTAAGCTTATCACAGCAATTCATAGTTTTCACTCATCGGCTATCATTTCTTACTTTACTTGAAGTACATTGCACATTGTCACGAATATTTGCCGATAAAATAAAAAAACCGCGATTTACGCGGTAATTAATCGGTACGAATATAGATTCGCTCCTCCGTATCCAGGTTGTAATAAACTCGCTGCTTCTCATGCGTAACCGGATCTATGCTAACTTCCTCCGTGCGGATAAACCCATTGGGAATAACCCCAGACTTTCTTTTTTTGTAGCGTTTATCTCCGGAATCAAAGCGGGCCATCACAATGGCGTTTGCGCCCATTGCCTGAGCGTTTTGTACCAAGCGGTCCATGGATTCTTTCCGTAGATCCTCTAGCAACGAAGTGAACTGTTTGATTTCGCCTCCCACCAAACCTTTGAATGCTGCTTTGATGTCAGCGCCAAGCCCGCGACTCCTAACAATCAGTCCAAAGCACATCCCTTTGACTTCTTTGACTTTATATCCCGGAATGTTTTCGGTCGTAACAACGATCATATGTATACTCCACCTTATTTGTTCAACTATAGTTTCCTGTTAGTTGAACGTTGTATGTCACGAATGTTCTTCCATGAAATGAGTTTCATGTTTTCCTTTTTTAAAAGCTGTATTATATCTAAATCACAGAGTAAGCGGAATTCAATTTCCCTTTCCATATAACAGTTTGTTAATCGTTTCAATTCTTCAGTAATAATAGAGGGATGAACTGTTAACTGAGTGATACCAGGCTTTAGATTTTCGACCATAGTTATAAACTGCGCCTTCACTGTCTCGTACTCTGGATTCGTGCTAAGGCAATAGGGAAGAGAAATCATATCATCAATGAGTAAAATACCGCGCCTATCCGCCGAAGAAATTATTTCCGAAAACCTTTCCTTTTGCTCTTCATTTATAAACGGTTGCATTAGTATCCTTCTAGGCAAATTGAAGGGAAGTTGATACTCTTGACAAAGATCCAATACAATTTCTAAGAAATCACGTCCGGTGCATATACCCAAAATACTCCCTGCATGACTGTCAAGATGAGTGGGATCAATCCCTTGAGAAATCGCATATGTAATTTGAGCTCGTAATTCAAGCCTAACCTCATGGTTTCACGATCCTTATGGTTTCACTTAAATGATCTGAAATGACCATCCCCTTAAAAACAGCCGTTGTTTCCGATGTCCCATCTTTGTAATGAATGGTGATCGGATATGTGACCTCACCTCCTATATTACGGCATGTCTGAAAACGACAAACACACATAAGACCCGTAAGATGGCCGCTTCATTCGCGAAGTGGTCATCCTTACGGGTCATTGGGTTAATTTAAGGACTATTGTTTTGAACGTTTCTTGGAAGAAATCTTAGCATGTTTCCTGCTCTTCACACTTGAAACCATAACATTTTTCACTGTATGCGTATAATGGTGCTGATAAACAGGACAACAATGATGTTGCTTCACCGTTTCAATATTTTGGATGACGTTTACAAGTTGAGGATGGTAGTAGTCCTCGTATTGCGTAATTGGAGGATCATACATCGTTTGCGTTGGACAATCGGGACAAAATTCAGATTCATTCATGCCGCCTACATTGCCTATATTATTGTAATCATTACGGTTCACAGTAATTATCCCCTTCCTGTTTTGGAATACACCATATTGTATTCGCAAAAAGGAATTACGACCTGTACACTTGACCCGGAAGGCTATGGCCTTCCATATTTTCGTGGTATGGAGGACAAGATAAATACCGTGTACCGATTTTTGCATGTATTCACACTTAACAAGCTAGTGTGAGGATAGATGAGCGATTAGGATGGAAATTGTACATTCAAACAGACGATATTACCATTTTCAACGTGTTTGAATGGAAAAGATACAATCAAATAGGCAGTTAGAGGCTCTTTATCTGGATAACAAGTGATTAGGCTGTATGAAATACAGGCTGGGACAAATACATCGATGTTTAAGTGGATCTGATTGTATAAAATACAGTCAAATCACTTATGAATCGGTGAAAGGATGCTTGTTTATTAGCTTTACTAAGAAAAGGATTAGCTGCCGTAGCAAACCGATCCCTTTTTGTTCAAATTAATTCTACATGTCTTTGTCCTTGTTCGGCACACGATTTTCATCAGCCAACCTTGGCTCCATGAGAAAGTGAAAACAGTACAGCTTGCTCACTATCCATTCTCATACCTGAAATGGTGAATGTTTTAAAATCCACTCCTTCCAATTTAGCCCCTCTTACATCAGCACCTTGCAGCTTCACTTTTGCTAGTATCGCCATAGTCAAATCACAATCTCTTAAATCGGCTTTTTCTAGATTGGCTCCTGACAAGTCTGCTTCAAAAAATTTAACCCCACGTAAGTCCTGTCTAGCTAAGTTGGTATGTCTCAAATTGGTATAGGACCAGTTGCCTTGAAAAATGGTGATCCCATCCATGCTCGAGCCTGAGAAGTCTGAACCAGTCATTTTGCAGTTTTCAAATTTCGAAACAAAAAGATTAGCTCCGTTAAAGTTGCAATTCTCAAACGCGGATTCTTTATGAATAGAGCCATTTAACAAGGCTCCACGAAAATCACACGCAATGAAACGACAGTTGCTGGATGTAATCTCATCTAGTGATCCGTTAGAAAACGAGCAACCATTAAATGTGCAGCTTATTAGCTCACCATACCTTAAATCTTGATTGCTAAAGTTTATTCCTTCATAATTTTGATTTATATGCTGAAACATTAGATGCCTCCTATGTATGCTAGCAAGCAAGCTAGTTATTTGGATTCTTGACCTTTTCCCCTAATATAACATACGGCTGTCAAGTACCGTCCGAGCACAGTTAAAAGTCAAGCGCTTTATTTTTCATAACTCTTAATACTTCCGTCCTTAATTTCCCACTAGAATAAACCATTATATTCTGATATTCTCATAGAGGAAATTTTTTCAACTAAGAGAGGAACATCAATATGAAAAACCTTTATTTTCGCAGCTCGATCTTCTTACTTTTATTCGCACTTCTGATTTATCCTCTTCATTCTGTACAAGTGAAAGCCGCAGAGCTTACTCCTTTGGAAAACTACTTTCCGACAGACATTGAAGAGCACTGGGCTTTATACGAGCTGGACAACTTTGTGAACGCAGATTTATTACGAGGTTATGTGGATAATGAAGGAATTGTAACGCTAAAACCAAACGATTCCATAAGCCGCGCGGAGTTTGTTTCGATTTTGGTTCGTGCATTAGGTTTAACAAGCGATGTGCCTGGAACGACTTTTACTGACGTTGAGCAAGGAAAATGGTACTCCGATTCTATTCGTATTGCCAGCTCCTTAGGCATTGTTAATGGTATTAATGAAACAAAATTCGGTCCAAATCAAAATATTAAACGCGGTGAAATCGCAACAATGGTCGTTAGAGCCTTTTCTTCATCGGTAAAATTTGAAGGAGAAATTAAGCTATTTAAAGATGTACCCGAATACTACGCTAAATCATCCATTATTAAGGCAAGTCAAGCTGGGATTGTTCGAGGCATAACCGAAACAGAGTTCAAGCCTTTTGCCAATGCGAAACGAGCTGAAGCTGTTGTCATGTTGCAGCGTGCGTTAGATTTGCAAGCTAGTTCATTACCTGAAGATGGTCTACTCACAACTGTAGTTTTAGATTCAGAAGAACAAGAAAATCAAGTAATCAAAGATAAAACATACGATCAATTAAGTGATGTATATGCAAAATTTTATACCGGTTTTTATTTAGCGTTTAATCATTCCTATTCCGAAGAACTAATTGCTCTTGTAAACGAAGGTTATGAAATTGAAATGGATAAAATCAGTGAGCAGAAACTTACGGTCATTAATAAAACAGATCGATTTGCCATGATTGAGTCAACCGGTGGAAGCTACAAAGTAACAACCACTATAGCTAACGACCAAAACATAGAAACAGTAGCAACCGACGGTATTTACTATTTGAAGAAAATGAACGACAACAGCTGGAAAATCTACATGTACTTTAATAATGAGCAGCAATAACCGAGCTTAAGCTTTTGATAGATTTCAAATATAAAAGGAGTGTGAGCTACTATAGTTCACGCTCCTTTTTTTCATACTTTATTATTAAAAACCACATTATTTCGATCCTTTTCCCTCAAGCTTGCAACCATTCCCGCCAAAGCTTGCGCTTCAAAGGGGGGACCAAAATAGCAGGCTATATCACAATAAAAATACTGATTGCAGGATTCGATATATTGCTTGCATGCTTCCGTAAGAGGAAGATACTTATAAATTCATATACATTAAAAAAAGAGCTACCCGAAGGTAGCTCCTGCTTGGCTTCAGTATGACAGCCATCTTTCAATCGATCCAGCGGATCGCACGCACTTATTATTGCATTTGCATTTCTTTTGTCGGTCCCATCACGCCCGGCACCGTCAAACCCGCCTGACGAAGTAGAACCGTCATTTGACCGCGATGATGCGTTTGGTGGTCGATGAACTGGCGCAAAAACTTGCCACGTGGCGTAAGCCCCATGAATCCGTTAATTTCTTCAGTCATTTGCTCATCGTTCAGCTTCTTCGCCTCTACACTATAAGCTTCGATAATCGCTTCGTACTTCTCCACGATCTCCGCCATATGGTCCGGCACCTTCGCGCCGCGCTCAACGCCCGGAATTTGCAAGCCAGCGAAGTGACCGAACGCTCCCGCCGATCCTACCAAATGCCAAGCCAACCAGCCCAGCGAGTTATGTCCTTCTACGATCGCCGTATTCATCTTATCGTCTGTGATTGCCTTCATAACCGCCAGCGTGCCAGCCGATGATGACGTCCATTCTTCCAAAAAGTCTTCTACTTTACGGTACATGTATTATTCGCCTCCCAAATGAGTCTCCGTTCTATTCTAATACGATTGGGACGTAAATTCAAACGGATGGAGACGAATCAAACTATCGCTTAATCTCTCATTTTATTATCGTCCTATTTCTTCTACATACTTACGAATGAAATAGGCAGGCGTGCAGCTCCTGCGTGGCAATAACTATTGATCAAATTGCTACCGTATGGAGAATTTTTTTTATCTGATGGTTGGAAGACTTCCCAGAATGTATCCGCCCCAATATGCTCTAATCTGTTCAAAGGCTGTCATCGGCCTGATCACAGGATTCACTTCATATAGGCGGTCTAACAGTTCGGCTAGCTCCTCCGTCACCGAAGCGCCCGTGCCGCCTGTTGCTCCTACGACAATCACATTTTCCATAGGAATCACCTCTTTCTCATTTGTGATTGATCAATCACTAACTTAAAACCAATTTATCACGCAATTATTGATCAGTCAATCACAATTTTTGAAATGCCTGTCACTATCCTCACTTCCCCATCAACTCGGGCATGTCCAACGCTGCCGAAATATTGCATAACATTCCACGGGCTAGAAATAGTAACGTCCGTTCTTCCGCATTCGGAACGCCGGCTGCGCGATAAGCGTCCAAAACCATTTGGCGGACTTCCCCGAATCCATTTCGCATCGCTTGCCGGATTGATTCTTCTCGGATCGTCTGAGCCTGCATCTGAAGCAGCATTTCATTTTGGTAGGTGTCCAGAATATCCTCGTAGGCCCGGACCAGTTTGGTCTCCAATTGTTCGGCCGAAGTGGACTCCACGACCTCGCGGAAGGAATCGATCACTCGCGTCCAAGATACCTCAAGCGCCGTCAGCAATAACGCTTCTTTTGTAGAGAAAAAACGAAAAACGTATGGCTGCGATATTTTGGCCCTTTCCGCAACTTGTGCCGTTGTTGCCCGGAAGTATCCGATCTCTGCGAATACCTCGATTGCCGCTGAAATGATGTCTGATTTACGATTTACCGAGGTCGTCTCGAGTTTTGTCATCGGAATGTCGCCTCCTTAACATATTAGTGTTTCATCGCTTGTATAACGAGTATATACGAACAATAGCATAGAAGCAACGCGTCAATCTAGACAAGGAGATGCTTCACAATTCAATACCAATCGCTTCAAGAATTCCTGGTGTGTCATTTATAACCAGCACATTCGCTCGACTTACCCTTCCTATTTAAGTGATTCTTTTTTTGCAGCTTGATTGGAGATTTGAATTCGATTATCCATGCTTCCCTCTTGCTATTTCTGGGATTGTTGCATCTGTGCTTTCTGCTGCCGCATCTAATTATTTGCGTTGTTGGTGTACCCTACTGTGAATAACGAAATTGTAATGAACATTAGGTGAAAACCTCTTATGCTCATTTTTTCATAAGTACCTCTTCCCTTTCGGTATAAGAGGAATCCTGACAAATACGGGAACCATCTACTTTAGTTACCACCAAGCAGCTGTAGCAATAAATACAGGTTCTTGTCCTAATTCGGCAAACGATATATGTTCTTGTCTTGGGTCCAAGACAAGCAAACGTGGATTTGTATCATGGCAGTAACCGCAGTCACTTTGCAGAGCTACTACAGGAGCACGAGGACATACAGTTAAGCAGTTCCAGCGCGAGACGGATTCTGCTTGCCAAAGGACTTAAGCAAACAGCTTGGGAAAGACATTCGACACGAGCTGCTTGAGAAGATTACAAACGTTTTTGGATAGTGTACGGGAATGTTTCCTTCTCTTTGTTACCTAAATTGGTAGTCGGATATTATGATCAAGCACAAATGAAATTTCCCCACAGCTTGCTGCGGGGAAATTTCATCTACGAGGATTCGATAGTTATCTCCTCTACAAATATGCTTTTGAATATGCAAACTCATTGATTGAAATTTTTTCATTCATAACGAAAAACCTTATTTCCTCCTATTACAAAATACCATACTTTTGAAAAGCAGCAGTACTCGACATACCGGCTTCAATTTCTTTCCGTACCATTTTTTCACCTTTAACCTTTTCCAAAGCACGTTCGATAACCTCAGCCTCCAGCTCCTGTGGAATGACTAATACGCCATCTAGATCAGCAAAGATCAAATCGCCAGGGTTGATCCAAACACCATCCACCTCGATAGAGCAGCGGTAATCCACAACTTTAGTGCGGACCCCAGAATCTTGGGCATAACGTCCGCGGGAAAAGACGGGCCAGTTCTGCTCCAGCACCTGAGGTGTATCCCGGTGGTATCCGTTAATTATGGCACCCGCTGCTTGGCGCGACCTAGCAGTCGCTGTTAAGATTTCTCCCCAGTAAGCGCACCTCATGTGGCCCCCACTTGCTATATAGATATCACCCAGCTGCAATTGATCAAGAGCTTCGGTTAATAATCCGAAAGGCTTCTCCTGTTTGCCATATACATCGATCATGTTTACCGGCATTGCCCGTCCGGCTAATACCATATGTTCCTTCATCGGTTGAATGGCAGGTGGAAGAATTTGATGATACCTGCCCATGTCATCCAAGATATCTCCGATTACAGGTGTATATAATTCACGCTTCATAAGTTCAAATAGTTCTTGATCTTTGCTAGGARTACTCATCGTTTAAACCGCCCTCCATATGTCATTTTCGTTTCTTCT
This sequence comes from Paenibacillus sp. P4_A7, assembly GCF_056402455.1. NCBI lineage: Bacteria > Bacillati > Bacillota > Bacilli > Caryophanales > Paenibacillaceae > Paenibacillus > Paenibacillus sp. P4_A7. Next base: position 27,115 of record NZ_JBFUHJ010000036.1, read on the forward strand.
ACCGAAGACTGATCTATTCTCTATCAATTACTGCGAGCAATGCTTTCATATAGCCTAGTGCATAGGCCATACCTGCATGCCAAGGCGCATTGCAAGCTAACTGCGGCGTATGATCCGGAATGAAAACACCATTATAATTATTTTTCTTGAATATTCTCATAGCTTGGATCATATCGATGTCGCCCTCATCAACGAACACTTCCTGGTAATTGGGCACTTTACCCTTCACATTCCGAAAATGAACATACCCTACCGCATCCTGCTTGGTATACTGGTCAATTGTGTCATAGATGTTACCCTCAGTCATTTCTTGCAGTGTACCCAAGCAAAATTCCAATGCATTGCTGTGGCTAGGATAGATATCCAACAACCGTTGATAGAGAGAGGGCTGATTCACTAGTCTGCCGTAACCACGGATGGTCGGCATCGGCGGATCATCCGGATGAGCTGCCAAACGAACGCCCGCTTCCTCTGCAACAGGCAGAAGTTCCTTTAAAAACCATTCAAGGCGCTCCCACAATTCCTCTGAGGAGATAGGGGGAATGAAACCGGGAGGCGCATCAAAGTCATAGGTCATATTCCATATTTGACCATGAGGTATCGGCGTTTCTTCTGGTCCATTAGTGGCATCAAAAGTGGCCGAAACTGCTCCTCCCCTGGCAACTGATCGATTCACGTGCCCCCAGACCCCGGCAATACTGAAATTGTATCCGATGACAGGTATGCCAACTTTACCTACAGTCTGAACGATTCTTTTCAAGTGCTCCATTTGTTCCCTTTTTTTGGGGCCATCCAACAGAATATCGTACCAATCGGCAGGACTGAAATTTTCGATCGCTTCAAGCTCTAAGCCTTGTTCATTAATCTCGCGCTTCAGCGACGACAAATGCTCATATGTCCAAATATCTTCGTTCGGACGCGCAATGCCCATGTTTCGTTCTTTATCCGTAGAAGGCAGCCCATTAAGGCCGTTATAATAATCGACAAGATGAACAATAATATGCGAGCATCCCGCCTGTTTTGCGAATTTAAAATTGTCTGTAGTTAATCGATCGCGATACAATCCAAGCCCTAACTTCATGTTTTCTCTCTCCTCCTACTTTCTTAAACTACTCATCTCCGTTAACGTAAGTCGGATATAAAGTCATACCGCCATCAACAAACAAGGTGATCCCAGTTACGTAACTAGATTCCTCTGATGCCAGCCATGCTGCGGCAGCAGCGACTTGCTCTGGACTACCTATCTTTCTCGTTGGAATCAATTTCTTAATCCGTTCTGCAACAGCTGGGTCATCGAGTAAATGCTCATTCATCTGAGTGCGGATCGCCCCAGGAGCAATTCCATTGACCCGGATACCTGAATGGGCGTATTCAGCTGCAAGTGATTCTGTTAGCAGCCGAAGTCCACCCTTACTAGAAGCATAATGAACATGCAGCGGCTTGGGTATTTTCTGATGAACGCTCGATATATTAATAATATTTCCTTGTATGTGAAGCTGTCTCATCACTTTCAAAGCCTCACGTGCACTTAGAAATGCACCTGTTAAATTCACCTGAATTACCCGATTCCACTCATCCAATTCGAGGTCATGGGTAGGCGATGTAGATTCAATCCCCGCATTATTGACCATCACATCAAGCCGTCCATATCGTTCAACAGTGCTGTTTATAAGATTCTTGATATCTGCCTCTGAGGATACATCTACCTTTACAGCTATTGCTTCACCACCTGCACGTCTAACTGCTTCTTCGGTGTCCCGTGCCTGCTCGCTTCCGCGATTGTAACCAATGACAACTTTCATTCCTTCTTCCCCGTATCTTATGGCAATAGCTCGGCCAATTCCGGATGACGCACCGGTGATAACCGCAACCTTATCCTTCAAATCAACAAACATAAGCTTCCCTCCATTCAGGTCTGATCATTAACTGATCCAATAGGGTAAAGTCCGACATTCATAAAAAACGTTTGGGTCGCATAACCGTCGAGCATTCCAGCCGACCCATTTTCAACCGCTTTATGCAGCCCTTGCGTCGGATAGCTTGAAAAGGGTTCTAGTCCGATATTATAGTGCCTGCCATACCATGGATAAGATTTGGTTGCGCCAAATTCTTGCCAATACCAAAGATAAGGCATCCGATCAGCGTCCCACTCAACCTTAATTCCCATATCCAGCTGAAGATTCTCTAATCGGTACCAGCCTACATTCTGGAAACCTGTTAAATATACAATTTCGGAGGGTGTTTCAACTGGCGGAACAATTGAAAGATCAAGCTTGCCTCCTTGAGGGTCATCCACCAAAGGCCAATTGTATGTTTTTCCCCGGTTAACCCGGGCGGCCTGATCTGGTGCCGAATCGGCAGCATCCGTGATCACCGAGATTCCTTCAGGTAAAATAATAGCAGTCCCTTCGCCCAGAAAGGGCTTCCCATATGCCAAATGTTGACCCCACATATAGGGTAATGGCACATCGCTCAAATTCTCTAATTCTTCCTCTACATACAAAGTTGAATTGTTGCTTACAAGCGTTAATGTTCTGGTCAATCGCACGGGAATCTTCCTGGGCATTACAGTTAGCCGGACGGTAATTTTCTCAGGTTGGTCCTCTACAATTTCATAATCCCAGGGCATGTGGGCAACCTCGCCATGCTGTCCAAACTCAGCTCCCAAGGACTTACTCGTTGGACCTCCATTCGGAAACACTTCCTGCCATCCACCGGGATAATAGTCAATGAAGCTAGAAATCGGATCCGGCGATGTGGGCAAGTAATCGGTCGGATTCTGAATTCCATTCTCGGTCAACCACACAAAGTCCAAATCTCTTGGCTTGTACAAGAACTCAAATACTTCCGCTCCCTTATCTAAGAGCAACGATATTCGGATGAGTTCATTTTCCAAAACCAACGCTTTCATTCCAGAATGGGTTAAGCTGTCATGTATCCGGCATCCATAGTTACGTTGCTTTCGATACCGGCCCTTCATTGAGTTTCGTCCTCTACCCTGTTACTCATATTGAACCTCCGTTCTCTTCTAACAAGTCGATCATTGTTTTCATGCTATTTTCAAGATGTATGAGCAGTTGGGACTTTGCCTCCTCAATCTGAAAAAGACTGATGTGAGTGCAAATTTCCTCGTGCTCCATTTGACCTTTGAAAGACCTTTCTTTGCTTTTGAAATAAAAGACACGGGCAAACTTTAAGAAGTTGTTTCCGGACATATACTGTTCGAAAATCTTCGGGTTATCGCAGGCTTGAACGATTTTTTGATGAAACCCAATATCCAGATCCAAAAATTCCTCATAGGAAAAAGGATCCAATTCTACGGTTCGCCTAGAAAGCTCAACATTCTGCTTCAAGGAGTCCGCTAGCACACGAGCGGACTCGGGCGTTAATCTCGAGAGAGACCATAGCTCTGTCATTATTCGTAGTTCCATGATATAACGAATATCCTCGCTCGTTATTTGAGTAATGAAAGTACCGGAACGAGGCTTTACTTCTACTAATCCATCGGACACTAAACGGTTTACCGCATCTTTAAGTGGCGTTCTGCTAATCTTCATCTGAGTTGCAAGAATGTTCAAATCTAATTTCTGTCCACCGCAAAATTCGCGGTTAAGAATCATCTGCTTCAATGCCCGATATACTTTTTCTGTGATCTCGATGTGTTCGATTTTCATAGACACTAACTATCATCCCTCTTCAAAAATGGCATTTAACAAATTAACCTAAATTTTCATACCATGTTATTACTGCGATAAGATAAGTCATACATTCTAAAATCCTTCATCTGAAATTTCAGATTTCAGATTTATTATAGCTCAAAAAGCAATCTTGTCAATGAATCTTGAAGAATTGACGCGGAGCTGTCTTCATTTAAATAAGCAGTTGATGTTAGCAGCTAACATAGCTTGATTGCGCCTCCCACCTCTCTCTCCGAATCCATTTTCACGCTATGTTTGACTAAAAAACGAGATAAAGCCAGGGATGGCAAGGGATTAAGGGATATTGATCGGGAAAAAGATTGAGAAAGAGATCGAAATAGAAAAGAAAAAGCCGAGTGAAATCAGGAGGAAATACCTGAAATCAGTTCGGCTTGTAGTCGTACTTTATAAGCTTTATGCGTGGTTTGTATTGCGGGCGTTAGAGTTTGTTAGCTGTTAACTTACTGTCAGGTGATAAAAAAGTATGGAACTAATTTCATGGTTCCAAGTCTAGCAGCATGGTATACTGCCCTTCCTGGGTGCAAACGATATCCGCCTCATGATGCAAGATATCTTGTGCAGCTTTCGTGCAACTCTTACTCTATTCGAGAATGAAGCCTTTAAAATCTGCTTTCAATGATGCTCCTGTGAACACTTCCAGCTTATATAAGCCTAGATCTAACTGATCGATGATTGTTTCTGTACGGGTCAAGCTTTTGGGAACACCATTTATTTTGATATAGGTATCCGGAGAGTCCCCTCTATAAGCCTTCAACGTTAGCTTCCGCTTGGCGTTAACATACACCCATGCAGACATGATGATTATGTCCGCAATATCCACTTTCGTGTAGTCAACAAAAACTTTGAAGCTGTCCGCTGGCACCTCCGGCATGGACAACCAGTCATCAGGTACACTGTCTTTGATTTTTTGACTGGAATAATCGATTTTGGTATAGCCATCTACGACGGTTGTACAAGGGGACAGGCAGGAGAAGAGTACTCCCGCTTCATACTGATGGCCGATGTCTCCAAAGTGCAACCGATCTGAAATAATCCGATGTGTGCTGATAGAGGAATACAGTAGAAACATTTCCGTATATTTGTTCATGTCAATGAGCTGAAGTCCGTACTCTTCGGCCAGTTCTCTTTTTGCCTCATTAGCCATACAAGCGATATGTTCACTCGTTCTCATCGGGTAGTCTTCTGCATACTCAGTTTTTACCCCTGGTTCGACGATCGCTTGAGTCGTTAATAGAAACGGTTGAATGTTCTTCGAGTAGCACCAATTTATAATCTGCTTGATCGAACCTTTAAATCCGTCCCTATAAGTTTTTTCGTTGGGATAGAGAAGCCGATCGTTGATCCCGAAGCCTATTCCGATCATTTGTACATCACGATAAGCTGATGCTGCTCCGAACTGCTCCTCTAAGATGGTTACCGCCCAGCTTGCGTTAGTCCCACTAAATCCCGAGTTATAAATGCGCAAGATGTTGTTATTAGCAGCTCGCCTAAGCAATTCCTCCAGCTTCTTTGAGAAAGCGTTCGGCGAAGTGCTGTCCATACCAATCGTATTGGCAATCCAACCCGTCGTATTCGCACCGTCCACCGTACTATCTCCGAAGAAAG
>NZ_JBFUHJ010000037.1:0-32357 GCF_056402455.1 Paenibacillus sp. P4_A7
CCCAGAGGCAGTTCAACGTGATCCTCATAGATATCAAACATCAAAGAACCGTTCGGAGGCAGAACAAAGGGCATTCTAACTTCCTCTACCAAAGAGGCCGAATGATGAACGATTCCCTCTCTCCATTCGTCTAAAGCATTCATCACAAACAGTCTCGTTTTCCCTACTAGTTTGCGCTCGTGCACGTAAACATCCTTTAGATGAGGCTTCGATACACCTGAAGATCGGGCATCAAGAACGAGTGTCTCTCTCGCCACATTCGTATCCAGTTCGACCACCATCCGATCGATATCGGTTGCTTTGGAATAATACGGAGTGTCGCCTGCGGAATATTCATTGCCAGTTGCCATTCCCGGGACGGACTGCATAATGACTGGTTCATCTCCGATTAACCATACCTTGCCTCCCTGGTTTACAAACTGTTCGCAGAATGCGGCCACTCCACTTTCCAAATAATCGCAGCATGCCAGCATCAACACATCGTAAGCTTCTTTCTTGCCGTGCAATTTCCCATCCTTCACGCTCATCTGCAGCAACGTTTCCTCATCCGACAGATCAAAGTCCCATTGATTGCTGAGCAGATTGTGAATGAACCTGCCGAATTGAGCAGAGCTCCGCTCGAGGTCGGCTAATCGGTCCGGATAATATGCACTAAAGGAGGCCTGTGGATAGTAAACCAATAGGTGGCAATGGTGGCTGCCTTCCTTCAATAAATCAGACATCTCAGTCATATATTGCGAGAACGAAAGGAAATATGGCCAGTGACTTGATTGATAGAAAAGGGATGGAGGAGCCTCTTTTTTCCGTAATCCGTCAATGGAGTAAAACTGCCCGTGAGTTACGATATCCGTAACCCCCATCACGAACAGCCAATCCACCATTTTCCTCATTTGTTTAAAGTCTAAATCCCAACTATTCGCACCAAAAGACTCAGCTATGACCCCAAGTCTATCCATATGATGCGCCGCTGAACTAGCCAGCTTTGGGCCCATATGAAGCAGTGGATAAGTGGAACTTCCTATATTCCCGCCAATGAGATCCGTTCCAGGAATATGAAACTGCTTCAACATCGACAACAAATAAGGCACATACCTGGTCTGACCGACAGGGTCCTCCTCCGGACTAATATGACCTGTGCTAATCATCCCCCGCTCCTTGCACCAATCGGATATGGGGACTACATAAGACTCAGTGAAAAGACGTCCCAGCGCTAGACGGTAATCATGACGAACTTGCGCGGTTTCATGATCAATCGTCATAAACAAATCAGGCAATTTGTCCCGGATGTCATACCCGAACAATGCTAAGAAATAATCGACAAAACCTTCCGTCCAAGAAACAACACCTTTAACCTTAGGCTCATCTGTGAATATACCTGGGATGAGCTTACCGAAAAGATGTCCGAATCTATCCGCATACTTTTCATGCGTAAGATCCAGGAAATATTGGACCGCTTTCGGATTCAATAAATCGGTATAACTACCCCAAGGATCATCCGAAATTTCTTGTTCCACGAACGCGCAAATTTTCCAGCGTCCTTCAGGAACAATGCAGTCCAATCCATAATGGGGGTGCGTAGCCCCACTTCGCCAATGCGGATTTCCGAAGTCTTCATAAGGTGGATAATAAGTACTGTGATGAACATACCCAGGTGCCCACTTGCTTCGTAATATCCCGATATGCGGAGTGAGATCAAGCCAATGTCTAGTAAGATATTTCTCGTCCATCTGTATCGCGACGACTTTCTGCAATCGCCCCATCGGAAAGCTGAACTGAACATGACCGCCTTCCGTTTCCAACGTTTCTAAAGTCATTTCACGCGCTTTAAATTCCGGTCGATCAACAAACACTTTACCTCCGGCCGCCCCGCTTGGAAACGGATCTTCGTCATACAACCATGCGTGCAATCCAAGCTCATCGCAGCAGTTAATGATCAATTTGACTTTGTCCCACCATAATTCCGACTGGTAAGGAACCGTCAACCCGTCCCGCGGATGAATAAATATGCCCTTGAATCCTTTTTCTTTAATCTCGTGAAGCTGCCACCGCAACTCGTTGTCCTGAAGGTCGTGATTCAAAAACCAAAAAGACATCGGGCTATAAGGACGGTTTAAATGATAATTGTTCAACATGGTTCCTCCACCAATTCGTTTACTTATCACTCTTGTAATGTATATTCAGCTCTGGTGTAACCAGTTTTCTTCTCAAATAAAGGGAATCCATTCCGTAATCGATCATACCGGTCGTGATCAATGTTCGTTCAATAGGGAACGGAGATTGCCGCGTCTCTATTAGATCTTCTATATAATGAGTCAATACGCCGAAATGACTGAAGGGACGCTCAAGCTCCGAATCGCACCATGCGGCAATGCTATTCCCGATGGCGTTCCGGAAGGCAAACGACCATTGCTCTACTTCATCTTGAAGCTGGATCACATACCCCTTCACTCCGTCGTTATATTCAATTACAAACAAGTCGGGGTTGTTTACTTTTTCTCTCGGATGACCAGCATAAGGCTTCCTGTAGGTTCCAAGCGCCTCGAGGAGCAAATCTTCCGGCCACTCCTTCTGATCCATCGCCGTCCACACTTCACTTCCTGTCAACGTATGAATGGAACGAATTCCGGTTTCCCCTCCTAGCCGTTTCTCCGCTAAACATTGCATGACCTCCATACCGTGAAAACCGTAAGCTTCCGTATCCCCGAAGCTAACGACCATTAACTCTCTCACATCGTTCAAAGCGGACGTGTTAAAACTCGGAACAAAATCCGTAAACGGTATCGACGAGCCTCCCATAAATGGAATATTCCGTTTTTTAATCTCAGCGTATATCCACAGCGCATCCTTAAAATCGTAAGCCAGATGCTTGTCGGAAAAAATAGGTACCCGCAAACCCTGTCCATCCATAGCCTGCAATACTTGCTCTATCAATCTCCGTCTGGGGTACATCTTTTGTCTCTTATCGTTAATAGGATAATTGCCGTGCTCGCCTATCACCACTACCCCGTCGATTGGTCCCCTGCCTCCCGCGGCAATCGCTTCCGCGATCGTCGGGGAAATGGGAATTCCGTATGCAGCGGCCTCCATCCGGCTCATATCGTTATCGGGGACTTGATCCGTGTACATCGAGACCACATCCACACGCGGGGAATACCCTAACCTGCCGAGCAGTCGGCCGACTATAACCTCCGCGTGGGAATTATGCCGATATTCAGTTATGATTACAGCTACTTTTTTCCTGTTAGTCTCCAATTCGTTCATGTGTTCCTCCCGTGTTCATCGTCCTGGCCACGGTTATAAACCAGGCTGCCAATGCCTCAATGATCGTCTGCAGATATTTGGTACCTTTCTCTGCCGTAGCCAAGTGTGCTGCATCCGTATAACCGTCAAATCCGGTAAGCATCCCAGACTTTCCGATATATGCCCCAGGAATGCCGTTAGCGATCCATGGTGTTTGCGGATGCTCTGTTCCTATACGTTCGGTTCGCACCCATTCCGAGCGCAGTGCCATGATCATCGCCGTTTCAAATCCGCCGGCATGTCCCGGTACCATGCCGACTTCGTCCGCATCGATTTTCTGGAGAGCCTCCCGAGCTACGCTCCAATAGGACGCCGATGCTGTCCATACCGAATGCCTGACGGCAATATCTGTCGCCGTTTGGTGCATGACGGATTCGTTCCCGCCGTGCCCGTTCAGAAATATGATTTTACGAAACCCGCAGGCAATAAGACTTTCCCCTATATCTTGGAGCATGCTCCAATAGGTAGCGGACTTAAAAGATAGAGTCCCCCCAAAGGCAAGATGGTGCTGTGAGCACCCTATCGTTACCGTTGGCGTAACCAACATGGGCGTGGTCTCGTTTGCGATACGTGCTGCTTCAAAGCAAACATGCTCACAGATCAAACTATCGGTAAACACTGGCAGGTGCGGCCCATGCTGTTCCGTAGCCGCCAACGGCACAATGACCGGACAGCCCGATTGAGCCAGCTCCGTAATTTCTTCCCGGCTCAAACGGTGAAACAACATTTCACTCATAGTTTGTATCCCCCGTCTATCGGATATAGAGAACCCGTAATGTACGAGGAAGCATCCGATAACAGAAATGCTGCAAGCTCTGCTACTTCGTTAGGTCTCCCGCTCCGACCAAATAAATTGTTCGGATCCTGACGCGGATGATTCTCCGCTTTAATATCACCGGGTACAATCGCATTGGCGCGAATGCCCTTATCGGCATAGTCCACGGCGATGATCCGAGTCAAATGATTCACACCCGCTTTTGCGGTACAGTATGCCGCGGGTGCATTTTTCACCGACACTTGCCCGAGAATCGAAGAAGTGTTCACGATAACGCCGCCTCCCGATTCAATCATAGCCAAACCGGCATATTTGTTCACAAGAAAAGTGCTCGTCAACGTCCCCCGCGTCACATTCTCCCACTCCGCAAGAGACATGTCCCAAGCAGTCTTCTCAATCTGCGTGTATGAATTATGAAATAGACCGTCAAGCCTGCCGAATTTCGTCATTATTTGGCGAACAGCCTCCTGCACTTGCGCTTCATCTGTCGCATCTGAAACGAATAGCATCAGCCTTTCCGAATACTGCTCCTGCAACGCCCGTATTTCAGGGTAATGCTGAGCCTCACGCACATCCGACCCAATGACTATGGCGCCTTTTTCCAGAAATTTTGCCACGGCCGATCTGCCAATAAGCCCTAAAGCACCCGTAATCCAAATGACTTTGTCTTGAAGTTGATTTACCAAGGTGTGTCTCCTCCTATCCTTTTATACCCGTAGATGCTATCCCTTGAACAAAATACTTTTGCGCGGCGATAAAAACTATCGTCACTGGGATCACCGCCATGACGGCACCAGCCATTACCAATTGCATTTGCCCTAGAGTTTCCCCTCTAATGTATAGCAAAGCAAGCGGCAGCGTGTACATATACTGATCCTTCAAGTAGAGCAAGGGCTCAATCGTATTATTCCAGCTATCCATGAAAGTAAATACCGCGAGCGCCGCCAAGGCCGGGGAACACAGCGGAAAATAGATTTTCCAGAAAATTCCCCACGGATTATACCCATCGATCAGCGCGGCTTCATACATTTCCAAAGGCAATCCCTTTAGATACTGATGAATCAAAAAAATACCGAACGCTCCACCGAGCAAAGTCGGAATGATCAATGGATAAAAAGTGTTTAATGCCCCCAAGTACTTCCATATAAAATATTTGGGTATCATCGTTACCTGAAAAGGCAGCATCAAAGTACCTAACATGATCACATAAACCAAGTTTTTTCCTTTAAAAGAGAATAAAGCCAGACCATAGGCAACCATCGAACACGATAGCAGCGTGAAAATAACATGAAACGCAGCGAGTAACGTACTGTTCAACGTATAGCGTAAAAAATCGACTTTGACCCATACTTCGCTATAATTGCTCCAAGCGAAAGGATCCGGAATAAATTCGGGAGGAATTTTCTGTATGGCTCCACCCATTTTCAGTGATGTGGAAACCATCCATAGAAAAGGGAAAACCATCACAACCGCACCCAAAATCAAGACTGTGTAAACAAGCAGATTCATCAACCTGTTATTGTTCTTCATAATGAACCCACCTTTTCTCCATATGCTTCTGCACCAAGGTAATGAGCAGGATCACCACGAACAAAGCCCAAGCCATAGTTGAAGCTGTTCCCATCTTGGAATATACGAATGCATTCCGATAGATCAGAAGATTCGGGATCATATTGCGGTCCGGTATATTGATCGTAGCCGGATCTAACATAATCAAAAACACATCGAATGCTTGAAATGCCGAAATCGTCGACAATATTAGTACCAGATAAATCATAGGTGAAACGAGAGGGAAAACAATTTTAGAGAACTGGTCCATTCCGTTTGCCCCATCGATTCGCGCTGCCTCCAATAATTCCTTTGAGATATTTTGCATCCCTGCTAGCAGCAGTACCATCGAATAGCCTACGCCTTTCCAAACGTTAACCAAAGCAATACTCCCCATAACAACCATCCAATTATCGCTATTGTTCCACTGGAAGGGTCCTAGGTGGAACCAGCCTAATACCCAGTTCACCAAACCGAACTCTGAATTATAAAGCCAAACCCACAGCAATCCTCCGGCGACCCATGGCGTAATAACCGGAAGGAAATAAAACAAACGAAACAGTACCTTCCCTCTAATGGAAAGATTCAGCAAATACGAAAGCAATAGGGCAAGGAAGGTTTGCAACGGTACGAACACGAGCGCAAAGAAAAAAATGTTGCGCATGGAAATCCAAAACGAAGATTGCGAAAAAACGTCTTTCCAGTTGCCGAGTCCAATCCAGCGCGGAGGGTTAAAAAAATCCCACTCGTTAAATGTAAGATAAAATGAAAACAGAAATGGGAAGATGAAAAAAACGGCAACGTTGATCATATAAGGAAGTGTAAATAGGTAACCCCATAATCCTTTTCTGTGCACTTGATCACCCCACTATATTGATGAAGAAATGGAAATGGCCAATGCAGCACCATTTCCATCTCTCTTATTATTTGATGGCAACCAACCTATTTGTTATTATCCAGTACCACTTGAATTTTTTCCTGTATCTGCTTCGCACCATCTTCGACGGACACTTTACCGTTATACATATCTACGAAGATAGGTTGTGCGGCGCCAACCCATTCTCCCCAGGACGGATTTTCGTCCATCGTTTTGCCGGCTTCGGCAACGCCTTCCGTATAAGCTTTTTTATTGGCCGGAGCAGTCGTCATTTCATTTACTTTATCCGCAGAGGACTTCATGAGAGGCAAGCTTGCGCCGCTTGCTGCTAGAATGTCCTGCGACTCGCTGCTGAGGTAATACTTCAAAAACTCCCATGCCGCATCTTTAACTTCCGGTTTGGCCTTGGAATAAATAAGCCATGAATTGGCGATATTCGGTACGACTCGATTGCCGTCAAATCCTTTAGGCATTTTCACGGTATCCCAGTCCAGATCCGGGAAGTTTTTCTGGAAGAGCGGCTGAAGACTGTACTGGGTAAAATACATGGCGCCTTTTTCACTGCCGAATGCCTGCCATTCGGAACCGATCGCCTTCGTAAACGATTCCGGCGCACTGATCCCACTTTTACTCATTTCCACCCATTTGTTGAGGCCTTCTAACGATTTCGGATCGGTTACCATCGCTTTCGTCAGCGAGGAGTCGAGCAATTGACCGCCGGCCGACTTGATCCACGGGAACCAGCCTACAGTGATGTTATATCCGGAAATAAATCCGTAAACGTCTGTTTTCCCATCTCCGTTTGTGTCTTTCGTCAGCTTTTGGGCGGCATCTATCATATCTTGATACGTCCAATCATCAGTTGGAAACGGGACATTCGCTTCCGTAAACAGCTTTTTGTTGTAAGCCAGCGCAACCGGATTGATACCGTGCGGTACCCCGTATATTTTGCCATCCGGCGCTTTCGCCGAATATAAAGCTTCAACGTAGTCACCGGGACTCAAGTCCCTTTCAATATAGGCCGTCAGGTCTTCGGCGACCCCGCGCTTACCATGTCCGAGAACCGACGCGTTTTCCTGAAACCAGATGTCCGGAGCATTGTCTCCGGCGATCTGTGCCGGAAGTTTCGTAAAGAAGTCTCCCCAAGGCGTTGTATCGATATCCAATTTGATATTTGGAAATTTCGCTTGAAATCCGTCGATAATTTCCTTCTTCGTAACGTCATAACCTTGAGGCAAACCAAGTTTCAAAGTAACTTCCTTTGGTTCCTTAGTGGCGGTAGCATTTGCCGGTTTTTCTTTTTCAGATGAGCATGCCGCCAATGTAAGCGTTAACACTAAAGCTAAAAGTACAATACTTATTTTTTTCATGTTCGACCCTCCATAATAGTGTTTGTATTTGATAGCTGGCGATTATTGTAACTCTACCCTCCTCGTTATTTTTGCCTCGCTTTTGGCAAGTTCTTTGTTCGTGTCAATGAATTAATCTTAATAGACAATTGCGAATAAAAACTATGTTGATACTATCATTTATATATGTGGATCTTATCATAATTGACTGACGATTTAGTTTGCTAGATTCACCATAGGCAATTCATACAATTACGTGACTTCAAACTATAAATTAAACCCAAAACATGGTAATCTAATCCTATGTGAAGACGATACAAAATACGTGATGATCAATGGGATCTAATGAAAGATTTACTGCCACCAGAACGAAAACGTCAAGGTGGAATGCTTTTTCATTGGCTGACTTAGGTTTGAAGAAAGACCCTGGTCCCAAAATAACTAAATGAAGAGGTGCAGGATGAACCCACGTGTGTATTTCAACAATACGAATATTTATTTCGATTCAGAGGTCGACATTTATGTGAACCGATTTCCTGAAAACTTTGATTCGTTTATGCATACGCACGACTTCCTGGAAATTAACTATGTTGCTGAAGGATCGGGTTTTCATTATATCAACGAGGAAGTGCTGCCCGTCGTCAGCGGAGATATATTTATTATTCCGGTTGGAACGGCCCATGTGTATCGTCCGGCATCGCCTCAAAGCAGCGCATCGCTCATTGTATACAATTGTGTCTTTCCCGCCGAACAATTGATGACCTGGTGTCAATCGATTCCTCACCCGTTTGGCGGGGCGCGCATGTTTGCTCAATCCGCTCAGGATTATTATCGTTATCAAGATAGTCAGCACGAAGCAAAAACAATTTTTGAACAACTGCATAAAGAATTCCTTCAGCATCGGCTAGGGTACAGAACACTGCTGATCATGCGGGTAATTGAACTGCTCATCCTCCTGTACCGCTTTGAAAATGACTCCCATGCTCAAGAGCTGCCTCCGGCCGCCCATCGCTTGGATGTGGTCTTCACATACGTTAAAAAAAATTATCACTTGCCCTTAACACTGGAACAAATAGCTGCCATGGTATATTTGAGCCCCAGTCACTTTCACCGGTTGTTCAAAAAAACGACCAGCCAAACGTTCATCGAATTTGTGCAAAATTTGCGTATGGAGGAAAGCTGTAAGCTGCTCCGGACTACCGCATTAAATATCCAGGACATTGCCGACCGCGTCGGTTACAGCGACATGCAATTTTTTCTCCGTTTATTCAAAAAAAAGATGGGGGTTACCCCCCGCCAATACCGCAATAAAGTTTAATTCAGCTTATACAAATGAACTTACTCGTCATGCGTGGCGCTCATAAATTATGGACCCCACTATAAGGTCTTTAAATAGATATTAGCCTTAACCACATCATCCATCACTGGTCCTGCAACTACCCACATGTATGGAACCCGCCTTCGTAAATTTCAAACTGATATTGTTTTGTCAATTAATTAGAATCGTCATCATTCGCTTAATCATCACAGCGGCTTCCGCTCGGGTTGCATGCCCTTGTGGAACGAACAGATGATCTGTTCTGCCATTAACAATGCCCGAACTGAACGCAAGTTGAACGTGTTTTAACGCCCAATCGCTTATAGTGTTCACATCGTCAAACTTCAACGATTTAGTAGGTACACTCTTCTCAAGTGTAGAACCCTCATAATAGAGCTTCGCTCTCACAATCATCACAGCCATTTCTTCCCTTGTAATGTCTTTTTGCGGGACAAAGCTGGTTTCTGTTATGCCTTGAATAATGCCTGCTGTATAGGAGCTATTTACGACATCCTTATACCAGGAGGTGGGAGCAACATCGCTAAAAGGACTCTGCTTCGTATTCGCTGTCAAATTCAGATTCAGCGCTCTTGATATCATCGCGGCAAACTGCGCTCTTGTTACAGGGGCTTCCGGTACAAAATGTTCTTCATCCATACCCTCAATGATGCCTTTAGAAGCGAGCAACTCTATATCTGCTTTGGCCCAGTGGCCCTCCAGATCTAAAAAACTTTTTGCTGCTGAATTCACGGAAACGCTCTTTCCTACGGAATAGGTTTGATCGAGTAAATTGTGATTTACCGCCTTGATGGATTCCCATTTTACAGAAGAAGTCCCGTGCTTCTTGATCTTAAAAACCAGGGTACCGATGAGGATATCCCCATTTTCCCCCGTTACATTACCGATTTTGGTATGTGCGACGATGATTTCATTGTTCTTGATGATTGGAGATACGGAGAACCCTTCCAGTTTGGACTTGGCTTCCGCTAGTTCAAGTTGGTCGGGGTTAAACGTAAATCTCGCCTCGTAGCCATATAAATCTTTAATATTTGTACCACTCATAGTAACGGTAATTCTACCATCAACAGGTTTATTAGCGGTTAATAGAAAGGATGAAGCCGTCTCCGCATAAGCAATCGTAAATGGTAGCGATGGTAAACAGATTAGCGAAATTAGAAGGTAAGCGATCATAAAAGTGTTCCATTTTTTTGATGTGTGCAACCATTTATACATTATTTATACATCCCCTTACTCAAAATTACGATAAATAAGGAAGGAGGATTCCCTCCCCCCTCCTGTCTATCCTTACCTTATTCCACTATTTTCTTGGCAACCGCTACGAGATCAAGGATATCGATTTGGCCATCTCCATTCACATCAGCTCTCTTGGCTTGTGCCCAATCCGAACTTTTACTGTCTTTGCCATAATGTGCGGCTATGATGGCCAAATCACCAATGGACACTATGCCATCCTGATTGATATCCCCATTGCTTCCGCCCGGGCTACCTCCTGCGGTTACTTCAACACTAATAGAAGCAAAAGCAGCTTGAAGCTCATTTCCTTCTATATCGCCCAGAGCATTGCTCGTAATCGCGATCACTCCTGCTGTTTGTGAGACACTCTTCGCTTTGAAGGTAAGCTCTATGATTTGCGCATCACCTGTAACAGCATGTTCGGAGCCCTGACTAGCTACAATCAAACGAAGCTTGCCCGCTGGTTCTTTGACGGTCTCAACAAGGGCAACCCCTTCGATTAAAGACCGTGCAGATACAAATTCCATTAGGGCAGGATCATAATCCAGCTTGATGTCCTGTGCATAAACAGCCTGAGTAACGTCATTTAATCCGTAGCTAACAACAAATTCCTGACCTACTGCAACAGAGCTTACTCCAGTTAATGAAGTGTGAGGTCCAGACTGTACGCTATATTGAAAATCATTGCCTGATACATTAATAAACTTATTTTGTACAAACTCGTTTTTAGTGGGATCCGTAAATATATAACTTGATTTTTTTATCGCATAAGTAGTCCGCCCGAACGAAAGAAACGTATTGTTTCGTAATTTCAAGTAAGAGCCTTTTCCGGGGGTTCCGTCCTCTCCGCCGATAAAGTCAATGGCAATGCCTTTGGTTCCATTTTCCTTCCCCATGTTTTCGAACCTGTTTCCTTCCAATAGCAGCCGTTCCGTTGAATAAATATTTAATCCTACTTCAGATCCCTTCCTCACGTTATGAAACACGTTATTGATTAAGCTCACATCCCAAGTCAGTGTACCGTCATATCCAATATAACTTGGCATCTCCAAATTAGAGAAGAAATTGTTTTCAACCGTAACGCCCTTCACGCCAAAAAGTCCGATCCCCCCGGTAAGCGAATTGCTTACACTGTTATTCCTGATAATAATTTTATTTGCGACGTTTGGTTCCTGAGAATTTCTTTGCAACATAGTAATGGCTCTCGAATTAACCGTCAAATTTTCGCCTCGGTTGTTTTCGATCAATATGTTCTCAGAGGGCACAATCATATTGTTCTGTGCACCCATCACGAGCGAGATCATACCGACGTTGCCACCAACATCGTCGAATGTATTGTTGCGAATCACAATGTTTTTGATGACGCTATAGTTGTGATCCGGTTCCAGATCGATGGCTCCAGGCATATTGGGCCGGCTCGTTCGGGTGAAATGATTGTTCTCAATTGTACAACCGTCGCAATCGATGATGGAGATTCCGTTCCTATTATCTTTCGTAACCCCGTCAATGTAAGAATCCTTTACAGTAATTCGTTGATTGTGCACTTCGACTCCACCGACATTACTTGATCCGATATAAATTCCGTCACCTAGGAAGCCAACTACTTTCACACGATCCACCAGAACATCGGATGCAGCATTAATGTTTAGAATATGTTGATGTTCCGAGAAGGCCGCCCCCTCACCGCTTCTGTCCAACAATTGGATGTCCTTAATCTGAATATTCGATTTCGTATTGCCGACACCTTCTGCACCCGGATTAACCGAGACGACGTAGGTTCCTCCGTTTTGCTTGAGAATCGAATTCCAACCCGCTCCTTTTAACTCCATGTTGCTGAACAGCTTCAAATTGCTGACCAAATAGGTTCCTTCTGGAACAAAGACAGTCCCGCCACCATTAGTGTTTACATCATTAATCGCATTCTGAATGGCCAACGAATCGTCAATTGTATCATTACCTACTGCCCCGTAATCGATGACGTTAACCTCGGTCTCTCCGTCTGCAAACGCAATCTGAAAATCGGGTAACCAAAGTATGCACATGAAAGCAAGTATTATGAAAATATACCTTGTTGTTTTTTTCATTTGAATATATCCATCCCTTCTAACCCTCTTATTCCTTCATTATAAAACCGCTTACAAAATGAAGGTGAATCTATCGTAATAGATTTCTCTTGATAAAATACATGGTGATATTATCATTTATATAGGGCAATTTCATCATAGACTCTTTTCTTATGCTCAACATGAAAAAGCCTCCCGTTTGTCGGGAGGCGATCTGCTCATTCATAATTGTTTTTCAGATTAGAAAAGTAATCCTCAAAGTGTCATAGATTGCCCATTTCTCGCCAAATACTCTTCTTTTTCCTTATAATCCGGCATTATACTTCCCACAAGTCTCCAAAATGATCGATCATGATTCATATGAGTCAGATGACAGAGTTCATGGATGATCACATAATCAATCACTTCAATCGGAGCCATTGCCAGACGATAATTAAAGGTTAGCTTTTTACTCGAGCTGCAGCTTCCCCACTTGGTTCTAGACTCTTCTATTTCTATGGCTTTAGGCTTTGCTTTTAGTTGTACTTGATATATTTTTATTCGTTCCCCAATAATCTTCTTGCAACTTACGAAATAGAACTTCTTGAGGTTCTTTTTAAGTTCTTCTTCATCTAACTCTTTTGTCTCAATTAACTCCTGCAAAAAATACTCTTTCCCCAGATAAAGGAACTTCCCTTCTTCTTGATACTCTCTAGACTTAGGCATTTCTCGAACCTTGGCAATGTATTGCTGCTTCTCCAGTATCCTTTTTCCATGATGCTCTACAGCTCGCCTAATCATCTCTTCACTTGTATGGTTGGGAACTTTAACGGTTACAAAACCAACAGAGTCTACTTGAATGGATATCTTCTTTCCGTTTCCATATTGAACATTACATTCTATTGTCGTATTTTCAAACTCAATCTTCATAGTTACCATCGTTTCTAAAAGTTTTTCTACCTATTATACCTTATTTTTTTTCAACAAGGTGAATGAGCTACTTATTCAATGCATCCACACAACCCATACATAGCACTCCTCATGTGTGGAGTACACAATATTAACAAATACTTTTCTATCCAACTACCACCTAAATTCAAAAAATGAAGTGCCTAAAGTTGGATAAGTCTTCCCTTTTATGAAAATGGTTTTCATCCATTGTTTCCAGCCTAACAGCATGTCTTTTGGAACAAATTCTCCTCTAAGCCCTTTCTAATTTTGTAAGGGTAGTGTCAAGTATAGTAAAGGCAGTGTGAAGTATAAGAAGAAGGGATAACGATATTGTGCTACGCTGGATCGGCATGATTATAGCCCTCCAAAAATATATATGATAGAATGGTGCTGAGTAATTTTTAGAGGCCTTTTTAAGGAGGGGGAGCTGATGGAACGACCTGTGGACATTTTGTCCGAAAATGATTTAACCATCGCTGTCATGCCCTGTATTCGTTCATCTGATCATTATTTGAAAACAGATGGATATATGCGTAATAGACCCATGGGACGCCAGGACTGGCACTTCATGTTTACTTTGTCGGGTAGAGGCGTCGTCGAGAGTGAAGAGGATACCTTCTATTGTAAAGCTGGCGATTTAGTGGTCATTCCTCCAGGATTGCCCCATTTCTACTATACAGAGCAGAACGAAGGCGTCTGGGAAAAAATCTGGGTGCATTTCATCCCGAGGGCTACATGGAAGCCTTGGTTAGAGCTTGCCTTCTCTTACGAGCGGGTGACGCATTTGCAGTTCAAGGAACAGATGCGTGAGACGATCGGGGATGCTTTTAAACGAATGCTGAGCTACTATAAGGGATCGTTCAACATGTTTAACCAAGAGCTGGCTCTGTCAACGGTCGAAGAAATCATTCTGGTCGCTTCCAACTCGCAATTAGAGTGTAAAGGACGTCCATTGGATGCGAGGATAGAGGAAATTCTCAGCTACCTTGAGGAGCATTTCTCGGATCACATTCAGATCAAAGAGCTGGCTAAGCTGGTCTGTTTGTCTCAATCGCGCTTAACCCACTTGTTCAAACACGAAATTGGCGAGTCCATCATCGAGACATTAACGAAAATCCGCAGCAACCAAGCAGCAAACCTGTTAAGAAGCACGAATCGACCGATCGTAGAAATTGCCTATTCAGTCGGTTTTCACTCCGCTAACTTCTTTAGTCGCAAATTCGCGGAATACTACGGAGAGAATCCGATGTCTTATCGTAAAAAACGAGCTTCCTCTTAATAAAAGCGCGCCCTTTCTGTTATTACGAAAGTGCGCGCTTTCTCTATTAGAGCACAATAGCTCTCCTCTTACTCGACGTTAGCCACTAGTCCCTGTATGCTCATAGGTAGCCTTGCTTTGTGCAAATGGGAAATATCGCTGAAGCCGAGGCAACGCGGTACAGCCCAATCGGCAGAGCGCTCATCCATCAATATCGTCGTTACAGAGCTAGGTGCCATCCAGAAGCCGGTCCACATGAGCGAAAGCGGCAGCTCAAGCAAATGAGAAAGCCATGTCACGCCAAAGCCGTGATGGCAGAAGATTGCAATTTTCCGTTTGTTGGAATCCAAAGTACGATATCTTCCTGCTTCTCTACGGTAGCCAAGCTTCTCCAAAAACTGATCAGACTCCTGATGGAGCTGCTGTAGCTTTGCTTCCAATCCCAAGTTGAGATAAGGGTCAAAAGTATGCCAATTGTCGTTGGTAGGGTATGGCTTGGCCTGCCGAAGCAGCTCGCCGTCCACATTCCATGCCGCTATGAGATTGTCAGGCGTTGATTCAACAGACCAGCCAGCTAGCTCCTGAAGCCATGGCATAATTGTCGGCTTGATATTCAACCGACGAGCAGTATACTCCATCGTGTGAAGAGCTCGATTGATTGGGGAACAGTAAATTTCGTCAATTCCCATATCTGCCAAGTGTGTGGCCAACGCCTCTGCTTCCAAGTGGCCAGCAGCTGTAATCGTGTCATTCTCGTAGTCGGGATCAGCGTGGCGAATAATATAAAGTCGCATATTTACCTACTTCTCCTTTGTTATACATTTTGAAACAAGATTAAAGAGCATTGATAAGACCGACATCATGGTAATCTAGGCTATAAGAACCTTCAGCATGAATCTCAATGACATGTAATTTTGATGTCTCTTCGCAAATCATAGCCACTCCGTTAATAAACGTGAAGCCAGGCTGCATTTCTCTAATTTCCGCAACCGGATGTACATGATGATGTCCAGCCAGATGAATAATCGTTTTGCCTTGGTCTGCTACCCGTCTCGCAAGCCCCATAAAACGCTCAACGGCCTTGCGTTCGAAATATTCCTCTGGTCCGCCTATCCCATTGTGGGCAAAAAGCAGAATCAGCTTCTCCGGACTAGAGATCATTTCATTCTCCAGCCACTCGAAGGCTTCTGAAGTAATCGTTCCTTCGCAGGTCTTATATAATCGATTTYCGTCTTCGCCAATATATGTATCAAGCATAATAATTCTAGCCGCCACTTCCCCGTTATTTACAGGGATCGAACGGTTAAATCGGCTTCCCGCTATCAAAGGCAGGTCCGCAATACCGAGCTGTTCCTCGAAAGCTTCACCTCCAATATTGAGGTCGTGATTACCAATAACGAAAGCTTTAGGGGATTCAATTTGATTCCATTCCTTCATAAAGGAATTCAGTGGCTGAGCCTTGTCGATCACGTCACCCGTACAAATCACGTAATCGGGCTTCTCACAGTTCACAATATCGACAGCCTGCCGCAGCTTGTCTTGGGAGGCATAGTAGTGTCGCTCCCTCCAGATTGCGCCAGGAACGTCCGGCCGCCCCGTTAACTCGTCCACCAAATGGATATCAGTCATCCAATACAGTCGTAGTGAATTTTGTTTCAAATTCATGGAGTTCACTTCCTCTCTTTATCCCCATCATAGAAAAAACAAAGCAAAAGATATATACATATTCCGCTGATTAACCGCATGATTCTGCTATTTTTGTTTTAGTATTAACATCTCTCCGAACCCCTGATGATTTTCATAATAAACCTGTTCAATCTGCATCAGGGGCTGGGTGGTGCAATCGTTAGAGCTCTCCCTGAAGGATGGCCTCGTTCTACACTTACTCGAATTCGTCAACCACTAATTTTGGCTTTGAGTCTCTTAATGGTTATTATTAATTTTTGTCCAAAATAAAATCGCCCATTAGTGGGCGATTGATTAGAATTATACACTCCACATGTGTGGAGAAGGTAATAGGAATTTACGTTTGTTGATGGTATGACAGTGGTCAATTAAACTAGGGTTCTAGGATAATATAACTACTTTCCCCAAATAGGTTCGCCAGAAACTGCATCTATATACCGTAAAGTCCGTTTCTCCCCCCGCTCATTGCATATAGTCGCGGTCGGTTCATACAATAGCCGATATGCAGTAACCTCTTGATTAGGGTCTAAGTGCCACTCAAGATGAAGTTTCATCTGTTCGGCATAGTAATCAAATACGGCTTCCGACTCGAGAATTGGATTGAAACCGCGTCCTACTAATTCTAGAATCATCTCATAAGAAACACCCATATAGTTACAGACGTCTCCCGTCGATGTGCTGACACTGATCGTTATTCTCTCATGGTTCACGGGGATTCCGTCGATATAAACGGGCAAATAGAAAAATTCACGTTCGCACGGTTCCCCATCTGATTTCTCTTCATCGATTTCAAGTTGGAGATAATCGATGTAGTCTGGAAATACGATACGCAGGAATTGTTCAGCCTTCTTCCAACACTGTTCCCGGTTTAGCGCTGGTGCTCCTTCCTTCCCGCGATCTAACCAATGATACCCGACCAGACGTCCAGTCGTTTTCTCCAGTTGTATCATGATCGAGGAGTCCCTAAAATGACGCAGATTATCGCCCCATTTTCGCTCCATGTAAGCATCTCTGGACAAGGGGTCCCGCTCTGGGTTCTCTTCCTCTTCCTCCTGCCCCCTGAGTTGATACAAGGATCTTATTCTCTCCCCGTCATCCGTCGACTTCTCTAGCACATAATGCTCTAGGTTGATGCCAAGCCGTTGTTCCCAAGACACCGTCTCGTTAGTAGCAGGCATCGGAACAGTATCGATTAGCAACAAGGGATGACTTGGCGGCATGACGTAGTGTTCCGGACCAAACAGATCACGGCCTGTTACAGCATCAATATTTTTATGGCCTAGAATCGGCTCATAAACTAATCGATATTCCTGTTCAGTTCCTTTCATTTCGTACATTGAAGGATCTAGAGAAACGATCGTTAGCGCCATCCGTAAATTGCTCCGTATATCCTGCATCACAGTATCCGCATCCACAATGGAGGGCGGCCATTCTGGCTTACGAGCCTTACTAGCCATTCCCCCATTTATATGATATCGTACGACGTTTAGTTCTGTATCCAGCGTCAGCCAACAACCCGTGCCGGGCAGTGGCAGCCCACCGACTTCCTCGCGAAACGTAAAGTCGACTCTATCTCTTCTTTTTTCAAGTAAGACTGACGTATATTCCTCAGGATAGGGAGCATGCTTCGCAACGAATTCATCGGCTGCCGCACTAGCCTCCCCATCTAAGCCTAACCGTTTAGCCTCCTCCTTGGTCTTTCTCACTCCTTCCCGATCGATAGCAAGCCGTGTCAGTTGTCCGGTTACTAGATCCAGTGTGATCTCAATTGTGTTATCCCGGTTTGCAGGGTCCTCCCAAATAAAGCACCGTTCTTTCTCATCGCCTTCGGGCATGTTGTCTTCCATCTCTAGCTGATAATGCTCGGGTATCATAACAATGGTTTTCGCTCTGGCCAAAAGCTTCTCTTTATCGATTGACACGTTTTCCCTCCTACTAAAAGCATCCTTTTACGCAATCATTACAAGCAATACCTATGAACCGCCATGATTTCCCTCCCAGCCTCCCATCATCAACAGTATTATCCAGCAACCTTTCACCGCATCAATTGCAAATTATTGCTAAGATCATCCTCCTCGAATTCTGCCCTTTTTTGATCGTGGATTCATGAATTCTTTACATTAATCTGACAATAAGAATACATACGAGTGCTATCCTTTTATCTTGTGGTCAGATTTTCCATCCTTGGTAATTTGCCTGCAAAAAAAAGGAGAGAAGGATAAAAATGACATTGAAACGAACACCGATGCTACGAAAACTGGTCTGTTTGCTGCTCGTAATCTTCATTATGACATCAAACATTCCTCGCATTCAAACGACCGCTTCCGCAGGCTCATCTTTACCCCATCTGCTGATTTCGGAAATCGTATTTAATTCTGTACAGCCAAGCGGTGCAAACACCGAGCCTTACGAGTACATCGAGGTATACAACCACAGCAATCAAACCGTCAATATGGAAGATTATAAAATCATTTATGAGTCATTCGACGGTTTGAATGTGCAGGAGTGGGATCTTACTGATGACAAGCCAGTGAATCCGGGTCAGACGATCGTACTGTGGAACCTCACGGATCCTGACAAAAACGGCGGAATCAATGATGATATAAATCTTTTCAATCAAACTTACGGAACGAGTCTCGCCGAATCGCAAATTGCAACCTTTCATGACGGAGTTATTTACAATACGGGTGGCCGCAGCGTGTCGATCGTCTCCGACAACGGTCAAGCCCCGATTGTGACGGCCAGCTACAACGCACCGGCGACCGGCGACAGTTCGGATTCGGCAAACGGGAAGAGCGTCACCTATCTCTCGCCAGTTGACGGTACGCGTCATATGGTCAAGCTGGGTTCCAAAGTGTATCCGACACCAGGCAGTCTCACAAACGATCAAGTCTTCGGAGACCCGGTAGATAATTCGGAAGACAATTTGAAACCGACCATCGACCATACACCTCCGACAAGCGCTATCGAGCCTCAGGACTATTTGGTGACAGCAACGGTCCATGATGATAATCAACTGGAATCGGTTATTCTGTATTATCAAACGGATAAGCAAAGCAGCTACAATTCAGTGCCAATGTCTGTAACGGGCGCTACTTATTCGGCAGTTATTCCAAAACTCGAATTGGATGCCGCATCTTCGGTGAATTATTATTTTGAAGCATCCGATGGCACGAATGTTAYTCACCTGCCAGAAGAACTAGACCAGACATTCCAATTGACCGTCTCTTCAGGCCAGCTTTACGACAAACTGCCTGAATTGCTCATTACCGAAATCATGGCGAATCCCGGCGCAAATCAAGCCTATGAGTATGTTGAAGTATATAACAATACGGATCGGCCGGTTTCGATGAAAGACTACAAGCTTAGAATTATTTATGAAAACGGGAATACTTTTGTTGATTGGGATTTAAACGAAGATAAATGGCTTCTACCCCAAGAAGCCATCGTGTTATGGGTCAATAATGCAGCAAGCCAAGGGAAGAGTGTGGATAATTTTAATAACCATTTTGGGAGCTCCCTGACAGAAAATCAAGTCATCCGTACGGCGCTAAATGGCGGAGGTATGAACAATTCATTAAAGCGTACGATGTCCATTGTTACGGATATGGGCACAGAGCTTTCACGGGCTAGTTATAATGATGGGCCTGTTATCGACGTTGTCCAGCTTAAAGGGATTGTTTATCATTTTCCAAAAGACGGTACGAACGTGATGGAGAAGCGAAGTTCTCAACCAGGGACCCCTGGTCAAGCGCTAGCGGATCAGGTTCCTTCGTTGAACAATGTTGTCAAGGTGGAGGATGACCTGTTCGCCCCCGTCATAGGTCATACACAGTCGATGCTCTCAACGCCTCCTGTTGACATCAGCGTGAACGCAAGCATTACCGACAATCAAGCGATTAAGCGCGTAACACTTCACTACAAATTAAGGGAAGACTTAGCATACACTGAGGTTAATCTAGAGAAAAATGCAGAAGGATTATTCCAGTCTTCTACAATATCTAAATATGACCTTATGAAAACAGCGGCTTTCGATTATTATTTCGAAGCTTCCGACGGACAGAATGTGGCTTCTACCATGGATCAGAACAACGGCAACGCTTATTCCATCGTGATAGAACATGAAGCTGTCGAACCGCTCCAATTGAATATTCATGATGGCGATTTCCTGTCCGGATCAAAGAGAATTCTTGGGTCAAGCAGTGACGAATCGGAGCAAACTTCTTTGCTGCTTGATGGCGTGAACGTCCCGGCATCCAAAGCATTGCGAGGCGATGTCACATTTATCATGGAAGTAGATGGATTCGATGCGAATTTTAAAAATGGACTTCTTGTCGACAATAAAGTGTTTAAGGTGTTCGAAGGCGTAAACGTCATTGGCTACGAAACGGTAGCCATAACAATTCCCGGTGAAGTATGGCAAGCCGGTCCCAACGTCATCTCTGTCTCTTCCGGCAATAAGGTAGGCCCTGAAGAAACGATCGACAATAATGACGATTTCAGCTTCCGGAACGCCAGAATTGTGCTTCCGGACGGAACGATCATTCCGCTTGACTCGACCAAAATCAAAATGGGAGACGGCACGTTTGTCAAAGGTCCAACCAGTTTGATTACGCTCGGCGATGGCAACTATAGCGATCTGACGGCTAAAGAGCGCGCGGATCTGACATTTGTATTCCCTCAAGAGAAGCTGACAGGGCGAGCTTACGAATGGGACACGACCGCGACTGCGGAAGGACCGCACACCATTGCTTTTCAGATAGACGGATCTGTTCCTGTCAGGGAACTATCGGCGGAAGTGGTTGTGGACAATACGTTGCCGTCCATCGTTAAGATGTCCATCGAAGACAATAAAACGTACAAAGGGCCGATCCCATTCAAGCTTGAAGCAGTCGATTCGTTGTCCGGCGTTGCAGAGATCAAGGGTACGCTGGACGGAGAAGAAATCACTCTGCCGACTGTTGTAAACGCCTTGCATCTAGAGCCCCATGTGAAACATGACTTTGAAGTAACGATTACAGATCGTGCAGGGAACTCACTCGTCAACAAAGTATCGTTTTTCGTGGTGGAAGAACATCCCAACAAGCCGACAGATGCCACTCCGATACAAGGTGCATCCGATGTGGATCTAAATGTAAACATGGGACTAACGGTTAATGATCCGACAGGTGATCCGTTAAAGGTTACCTTCTACAAGGCGCATCAGTACGATTTTACGGATAATTCGAAAAAGCAGGCATTCAGCAACAGCGTGGACCGTGAACCACCGCTAGAAATGGTTCCAACTGGTGAAACTCCATTTACAAATAAAGCGATCAGTGCGGTAAAAGCAATAGACGAAAATTATTTCTCTACGGAATCTAAGTTGGAATTCCCGTACCATCGATTCGAATTTGCAGTAACTGACGATTTAACGGGTATCGATCAAGTGGAAGTCGTCTGGCGGGGGCATTCCATGCCGGAACGTCAGGTAACGCTCTATACTTGGAACTATAACACCGGCAAATGGGAAGACGTCGCTTCAGGCGTAGGTACAGAGGACTTCACCTTAAAAGGGTTTGTCAAAATCGCTGACATGGTGAGGGATCAAAAAATTCAAGTTCTGGTGCAGGACTTGATTCCTTCTCCGGATCAGTACGATTTTACGTTCATGTGGATGAGTGATACTCAGTTCTATACGGAAAACTGGCCAGGTACTTATAAGACGATGACGCAATGGATCGTGGATAAACAAGAAGAAAAAAAAATCAAATATGTCATTCACACGGGAGATCTTGTAGAAAAATCCTATATTCCCGAGCAATGGCAGGTCGCAAACGATAGCATGAAAATATTGGAAGACGCCAATATCCCTTATGGCGTTCTAGCTGGCAATCATGACGTTAATCATGATGAGTTAAGGTATGACGAATATTGGGAGCATTTCGGCCGTCACCGTTTTGAAGATAAACCATGGTACGGCGGTGACAAAGATAACAACCGAAACCACTATGACCTGATTTCAGCGAACGGCAACGATTTTATCATTGTTTATTTGAGCTGGGACGTGTCGGAAGACACGATTGAATGGGCGAATAACGTACTCAGAAAATACCCAGATCGCAATGCGATCATTACAACGCACCAATACATTGCCAGATATGGCTTCTATGTAGGTCAAGGCAAAGAATTGTGGGATAACCTCGTCTCTAAACATGAGAATGTCATTATGGTGTTAAGCGGTCATATTCATGGAGCAGCTTATGCAGTGAAGCGTGGAGACAATGGAAATGTTGTTCATGAGATGCTGGCGGATTATCAGGGCGGACCTGAGGGCGGCCAAGGGTATATGCGTTTGCTGCAGTTCGATACAGAAAATAAAGAGATGCATGTATCGACCTATTCGCCATTGCTGGACGACTACATTTCCTTCGATGAAACGCCGGAAATTGAGGAATTTACCGTGCCGATTGACTTGAAGCCGATCGCTAAACAAGTAGCAACCGATTATATCGGGGTTAATGTGTACACGTCTCATAAAATCGGCGAGAAGCAAGGAGTTCCAAGCGGTAGTCGCGCGGAGGTGCTTTGGCAGTTGGACAGGCCTTCGTCTATTTATCACTGGTATGCAACGCTGGAAGACGAATACGGTGGATTTATTACTTCGGACGTTTATGAGTTTACGACAAAATCCGGCGGCAGTTCAGGCGGAAGCGGCGGTTCGGGCGGTTCAGGCAGCGGAAATCCGGATCCGAATCCACTTCCGGATCACCTGCTTGAAGTGAAGCCAGAAGATCTTGCAGCGCAGGATGGGGTCGTCACCCTTCCATTGATCGGTAATCAAGAAGGCGTTGCGCTTCCAGTGAATGCTGCCGACTTGCTTGGCCAAGAGGCATCTATCGTCTTGAAGGGTACCTTGTTTAAGTTAACCATTCCGTCAAGCGTTCTGGCGGAGGCTGCACGTTTGCTGCCTGTTGAAACGAGAAAAGACGGCACCCTGTTCGCCCAAGTGAAGCCAGTGGATTCAATCCGCAAACCAAACCTGCAACCTGACAGCAAGACCTACGAATGGACAATCGGAGTCATCAGGAAGGACGGAGTCGTATTCGCTTTGAACCCGTTAAAAGAGCCGGTCACTCTTACAATTCCGGCTTCTCAGGTAAAGCATCCGAAATTGGCAGGTCTGTACTTCATCGATAACGCGGGCAAGCCGCATCAAATAGAAGGCGATTTTGCAGACAGCAGTTACATTGCGAAACTGAAAGAACCGGGCTCCTACGCTCTGTACAGCTATAATAAACAATACGTAGATTTGCCTGAAAACCATTGGGCGTACGCCATCATTCAGGAACTCTCGTTCAAAGGCGCAGTAAATGGGATATCGGAAAACAAATTTGCGCCGGCAAAAGAAATTACCCGTGCGGAATTTGTAACGATGCTCACGCGAACACTCGGCCTGAGCACGGAGGTAATCAAATCTCCTTTCAAAGATGTCGCAGATGACGCTTGGTATGCCGACGCAGTAAATAGGGCTTACGCCTTGGGCTTGATCAATGGTAAGCAAAGCGGCCTGTTCGATCCGCAAGCTCAAATTACCCGCGACGAGATGGTCGTCATGGTCGTGCGGGCGATTGAACGGAAAACGGGAAAACCGATGACGGAGAAGGACAGCGACTTCAAAGATACGGATCAAGTCGACGGCTGGGCAGTATCTGCGGTCAACAAAGCTTTCACGAATCAATTGATCAATGGCCGTCCCAATGGGATGTTTGAACCGAAAGGCGTGGTCACGCGAGCAGAAAGCGCAAAGCTGGCGCTGTTCTTACTAAATCAAACGAGTAGTTAAATCAGTGACGCCATTCCAGACCTCCGAATCCCCGAATCGATACTTGGGAGGACGGAGGTCTCTTCTCTTTCCCCACCCGGTAATGTCGCCTTTCTTATTCATTATCCTTACTCTGATTCCTTTATCAGGGTCCTAATTCGTTTGAGGTTGACCGCAAATATAGCCATCGCACCTTGGATCTGCATACCAAACAGACCCGCGGATGATGACACATCATACCCGTGTCTGTGTTTCAATTCACTGTTTTTCGCTTCAATTTTATAGCGTGATTTTGCTTTTTCTCTAAATTCATCACTATTTTGATACACTTCTTGGTCTTTGTGTTCTGTCGATTTAATTGTCACAGAGTAGGTTTTACTTTTTGCCCCCTCTGTATAACAACCTTCACGAAACGGACAGCTCTTACATTGCTCCACATCAAAATAATAGGTTTGAATTAAATTCGAATTCCACTTCCTTTTCAACCGTTTGAATCACTTTTTTGGCAATAAGCTAACTCATCTGCCACTTCATTCGTTGTTGATTTTGGTGGGAATTTTTCTTTCATATTTTCATCGATTTGATAGACGGCTTTCCGGAGTAACTTGGATTTCTCTACAAGGAATTCTTTCGGCGATTTTTGGTTATACCGCGCTTTTGTATGTGTGGCGTCGACGATGATTGACTTACTTTTGATGAGTTCCTTTTCTAGTGCAATTTCAACCGTTTTTTAAATGAGCAAATCTAACAAGCCCACGTCTTTAAGACGGAACTTTCGGAATTTAGTTAAGGAACTAGGATTGATGACGATATCTTCCGGTGCCATATCGAGGAAATATTTAAAGGACATATCATATTTAGAACGTTCTACAACATCGACATCTGACAAGTCGAAAATTGATTTGAGCAATAAATATTTGAACATCCGAACAGGTGGTACTAATAAAAGGGCTTAAGTTAAGAGATTGCTGATTGGAAATCATCGTAAACACCGCCTAGATTTAGTACTCCTATTATACAAAAAAATTCCTCTACCTCAAAAATCGAGATAGGGGAATTTATTTTCTAATAGGTGGACTTTTTCAGTGGCCTCCCTAGTAACAGGTAGGGGCTCAGGTATGTAATTTAGAGGTCTGAAAAGCTAAATCCTAGTTATCGAATAGGCAATTGTACGACCACTGTCGTACCTTGGCCTACCTGACTTTGCATTTCGATGCTCCCATGATGAAGAGTCACGATTTTCTTAGCGATGGCAAGCCCTAGGCCGTTACCCCCGTTGCTGCGGTTCCGTGATCGGTCCGTTTTGTAAAAACGTTCAAAAACATAATCGAGCTGCTCTGGCGCTATTCCGATCCCCGAATCGGTTATTTTGAAGAAGATTTCATTCTCTGAATGGGTAATGCCTATTTCAATATGTCCGCCTTCGGGTGTGAACTTGATGCTGTTGCCAAGTAAGTTCATCCACACTTGGTTAAGCTGGTCCTGATCTGCCGTTATTTTGACTGTATCAGCCATTTCTAGATCGATGTGAATGCCCTTGGCCGACCATTGGGGCTCACAAGTAACGACAATTTGCCTAATTTGCTCGTCGAGGTTATATGTAATTGCCTCAAATGGATGCTGCTCCGAATCTAAGGAAGCGAGTTTCAGCAAATTATCACTAAGTCTGGAAAGTCGCCCGCTCTCTGCGATAATGATATCTAGGTAATAATTCCGATCACTATCCGCTACTAAGCTACTGTTTTTCATAGCCATAGCAAAACCGGAAATAGACGTCAGAGGAGTTTGAATTTCGTGAGAGACGTTCGAAACGAAATCCTGCCTCATCTGCTCCAACTGTTTGAGCTCACTTGCCATCTCATTAAAGCTTTGGGTCAACACTCCCATTTCGTCCGGATGTTTTGATTTAATTTCCACGTCGAAATCTCCCTTCGCAAGTCGTTTGGTCGCTTGCGTCAATGCTTGAAGGGGTTTTACCAAATATCGGGCCGCAATGAGAATACACAGACTTCCAATCAACAGTCCGATCAGCAAGACGAGCAGCATCATTCGATTCATGATATCCTCGTTCTGCGAAGAGTACTGCATAAACATAGCATGAGGCTCACCTTCGAATGGAAAGGGAATACCGATGAACGTTTGTTCAACCTCTCTAGGAGAACGATAATATTCTCCACCCAGCACCTGCCGAACCGCTTTCGGCTCGACTTCAACGTTATTCGTATTTTTTAAGCCGTACTGCGTCACGTTACCGGAATCGTCATAAATTTGAATCGGATGAGCGGATACCTTTACCATACGTTTTATGAATGCATCCCGATCAACGGGTCTTGTTTGTTCATAGAGACGTATAATCTCCTCGCCTACTGCAATCATGTCGTTCTGTCCTACATGGTTTATTTCTTTTTTGAAAAGAAAGTGGCCAATAAAGAAAGAGGATAACAGGCTGAAGATAATGACGGCCAGAAACGTACAAATGATACGGAAGTATAAGGTTTTTATCATGTGATCACTAGCCGGTAGCCCAGACTACGCGCCGTTTCAATTTGAAAATGCTGCGAATCGCCCACAAACCTTTCCCTTAGCCGCTTAATGTGGACATCTACGGTTCGGTCATCACCTTCGTAGTTCTTCCCCCAAATATGAGCGATCAACTGTTCCCGAGTGAAAATTTGCCCGGGATGGTTAGCCAGCTTGAACAGCAATTCGAACTCTTTTAACGGCAGATTAAACGTTTCATCTCCCCGAATAACTTGAAAGCTGCGACGATTCAGCGTAATGCCGCCGAGCTGTATGGTTTGTGAAGAGACAATCATATAACGTTTCAGCAATGCTTTTACTCTCATCACAAGCTCCATTGGATCGAACGGCTTCGTTAAGTAATCGTCTGTTCCGAGCTGAAATCCCTTCACCTTTTGTGCCGACTCACCCTTGGCCGTGACCATCAAGAGAGGAATATTCGAATCTATGTGCCTGATCTCTCTGCACAATTCCCAACCGTCTAGTTGGGGCATCATAATGTCGAGGATAACCATATCTATTTGAGAGTTTTCTACAATCGCCAGCGCTTCCGCACCGTCACTTGCCTCTACTATCTCGAATCCTTCATTCCTCAAAAATAAGGAGATCAGCTCACGAATATGTTCATCGTCATCTGCGATAAGGATTTTGGCCATAAGAATATACGCCTCCAGTCTCTAACATGTTCCTTCCGAATCGAATGGGGGAATTATAGCTTAACCAAACTGCCATCCCAGTAGATTCCAATGGTAGAAGAAAAGACTCAATACCACTGCCGATAATGCCACGAGCGAGTAATGCACGCGCTTCAGCACCGTCCAATATTTGTTTTTCCATGCCATTACACTTAAAACTATCATCGCTATAGTCAATCCAACAAGTATGATAGGCATGAACAAGTAGACATTTAATGATGGTGTAATGCGGCTAAGCCGATCAAGTAAGTCCATATTCAACACAATGACGAACGTCGCAGCGCAGGTTACTAGTGCCCAAGCAGCGGTAGCCGCCGACAACCGAACTGCCCATTTCTGCGCTTTCGGCATCTCTTTAATTTCACGCCTGCGATAAACAAACCCAGTCAATGCCGTAATGAACAGGACGACCGAGAATGCTAGCAAAGGAGACCAGAACTGCGTCCTATCAATCAGCGCTGTGCGTTCAAGAGGCATCGCCATTAGAAAATCAAGAAACAGATGAGTGACCTTCCCCGATTCATCCGTTCGGAATGCAATCTGATGCGTGCCTCCGACTTCCTGAAATAAATCCGGTTCGATTTGTGCGTATACTTGCTGTTCAGCCCCACTGCCAATCGTTAGTCTGTTACCTGCAGCATCAATACTGATCTTGGCCAAAAAAGTGAAAAACTTATCTATATCGCTGTGATTACGACGCGTGAATTGATAAGAACCAGCGTATTTCTGCACATTATCAAGCTCGGAAGATGCAGGAGGCAGCTTAACCTCTTGTGATGGAAAGTATCGATCGAAAAAGGCTTTCGACAACCCTGCCGCTGCTGTTCCGCCTTCACCACCGCTATAAGATACGAAAATACCGATTTGCTTATCTGGTACAAGATAAAGCTCCGTATTGAATAACGTATCAGCGCCCCCATGGGAAATCAGGCGTAATCCGTTCATATTCAGTTCGTAAAAACCAAGATCCATTGCTGGGAAATTGTCGTGAAACATGTATGCTGGCGCATGCATCAATTGGGCGGTTTCAGGTTTTAGTATTTGTTTATCACCGTATCGTCCATCTTGAAGATGGGTGATCATAAAATGAGCCATATCGATTGCTGAGACAGATCCCGAGCCTGCAGGACGGAAGCCTCCCTCAAATGTTCGCGGCTTGGCCGTGAATATGCCGTTTTCCCTAGCATAGCCTAGTACTTCATTGGACTCTAAAGATGCCGGAACAGGCTCCTGAACCGTGGCATATTTCATGTCGAGCGGTTCGAAAATATTTTTCTGTATATAGTCATCAAAAGCAATGCCGCTAACTTCTTCCACAATTAATCCTGCCAACGAGGCGCCATAGTTGGAGTAAGCAGCCATCTCACCAGGAGGTCGAACCAACGCCGGCATATGCTTGGCTAGTGTTTCTGAAATCGATACCGGCAGTTTCATAGGATCGGTGGTAATTTGATAACCAACTCCCCCCTCCTCAAATCCTGCCGTATGGGTCATGAGATGACGCATAGTAATCGGCTGCTTATAGGTTTTCGGTATTTTTACTGTTTTTAAATAGGTATTGACGTCTGTATCGAGATCAATATTGCCCTGCTCGACCAATTGCATCACAGCCGTCCAAGTAAACAACTTCGTAGTTGAAGCAATCCGAAATAGATCGGTTTCTGGATCGGCTAGCTTGCCTTCTTCTATATTAGAGTAACCGTACCCTTTAGCGAACAGGACCTCTCCATCCTTAACGATCGAAATGACCGCTCCTGGAATTTGGTATGTGTCCATATGCCCTTTCATAATGCCGTCAATATAAGCCGAAAGCTGGGCGGTGTCGTTCAAATCCGCTGCTCCCACTGGATTAGCAGATAACAATGTAGAGGAGGAAAGCGCCGCCGACGTTGGTGACTGAGCCCCCAATAAACTCGCTGCTACCCCGACAACCAGTAATACCAGTAAAATCATTTTGCATGATATCTTATTGATAGATGATGACATGATAAGCCTCCAACATTAAGCATATTTGTGTTCTCTCGACTTTCAATGGAGAGCATATCACAAACATGTGAACGGAGAGTGAACCATACCAGCACCCGAAAACCAACTCTACATAGCAGATCTTCTCACCTACTTCACCTCACCTAAGTTGGATTTCTCTTTCGGTCCTTTCAACTGTTTGCGCCACTCCGCCGGACTTTGCCCATAGCTGGCTTTGAATAACCGGGAAAAGTAATGAACGCTGGCGAATCCTGTCTCTTGGACGATGGCGCTAATCGGTAGATCACTTCCGGACAAGTAGCTGGCTGCCGCCTTCAAGCGAAGGTCTCGAAGGTACTCGAATGGCGTCATCTTCATGTGTTTCTTAAATAGCCGTACGAGATAAGAAGGATCAAGGGTAACAACCTCTGCAAGAGCTTCCAAAGTAACGTTTTCTTTGTACCGCCAATCCATGTAATCGATCAGCAAATCTACTGCGGCGCGCGACTTGTGCTTCACCTTACGGTCTTCGGCTGCTCCATTCCCCCGGTACCCAAGAATATGGGCGATAAGCTTGTACGTCTTGCGGATCTCCAGCAAGCACACGTCCCCGAGATTCGAATCTTGTCCGGCTAAGCCCGTCGATTGAAGATGGTAGACGAAATCGAGAGATTGAATAATAGAAGATGCGAGCATTGTTTTGGAATAGATGTCCTTACGTGCTTGCATGAAATTCCATTCATCCACTTGCTGATCAGTGAACGGGAACTCCTCCATTTCATCAAGTTCTAGGAAGCGGAATTTCGCTTCCGCTCGCAGGCTCTCGAGCTCATGCGGCGTCGAGGCAGATAAGATGAACACGGCCGGCGCTTCCGCTTCGCAAGCATCCCCTCTCCACTTAAACCTTACTTTCCCTTCGGTAATATAGAGAATTTCATAACTCGACGGATGCATTCCCCCGCCTGGCAACTCCGCCGATCGAGATAAGGTTCCCGCTCCGCAATGTCTGATTTTCAACAAGACCCCTCCTCATTTACTTAATGTCAATATTGTTCAAATCATATATTTATAAAATCACCGATTAATACTGTAAATAAAGAAGAATCAAGGAATAATAAGGACTATACCGTGATAAGATGTTCACTATTCCCAGTATATATCTAAACTCATTAATAGCAATAATCGAAAAAGCACACCGTAGACGTCAGAGACGCTTGGATGTGCTTATCTACCCTATCAAATATTTGATTCTCGCCAATTCTTCCTTATTATCCAACTAATCCAGATGAGGGATCTTTCGGTCAAGGATAAATATCCCTACTCACAGACGCCTCGTATTTACGATGTCAATAATGTGCAAATGAATATCACTAATAACCTCGTTTACTCTTGAAATTAAAGGTGATTAAATTGTCTTCGAGGAATATGTGGTGCAAATACAAAATACCTTCTCTATTGTACACTTATACCATTACAACATTATATTATGTATATGAAAGTAGGGCGATTTCTATTAAAGCACTGCAAATTATTGGTGAGAATGCATACGAAATTATTAATATTCCTTCGGAAGCCCCCCAAGAGGATCAAGTGACAGTACGCATCGAGATCGTATCAACATGCCCGCGTTGGGATATGAACATGATGGGCGGCAAAGACATGTTTGACGCATCCAAGAAGCCTGACTATCCCTTGCTTCCCGGATTCCCTGGGCATGAGATGGCCGGGACTGTCATTGCGGTGGGCGACAAGGTTACATCGCTAAAGGTTGGAGACCGAGTAGCGGCTTTGGAGCATTTATTCGGTAACGGCGCCTACGCGGAATTTTTAAATTATCGTACGCACGAATTGATTAAGCTTCCCGATACGGTGGACTGGAAACAAGCCGTATCCTTCGAGCTGCTAAAGTGCGTATTAATCGGACTGCTGCAGTTCGGTGATATGACCGGCAAAACAATGCTCGTATCCGGACTAGGCCCTGCCGGAATACTTGCGATGCAAGCCGCCCGCCTAATGGGAGCTTCGAGAGTGATCGCCGTCGATATCAACCATGATCGAATCGCGTACGTGAACGGGCTCGGAATCGGATTGGCGAAGCATTCAGACGATTTGGAAGATGAGCGCTTTGAACTCGGCTACGATTGTGTCGGGGCTGCACCTTCCGTACAAAGTCTGTTAGCGAGAATCGACTCTCATCTGGTCATCTTCGGAGTGCTGAAGGGCGAAATCCGCTACGGAGATCATCTCTGGTTAAAGGGCATTAAGCTGGAATCCTATAAGTACCGGAACTTCGGGGAAAGCGATCAAGCCCTCCTTCTTGATCTCGTAATCAATAAAGGCTTGAACACGGAATGTCTACAAACGCACCACATGCCTCTATACAGATACCAAGAAACGGTCGAGCTGCTGAAAAAACAAGAAGCGATCAAGGTTTACGCGTACCCTCCTACTGATTTCGTCGCTGCTGCGAAGGAGGGATGACATGCATTCTGAAGCCGTCGTGTTTACAGGTGTAAGACAGGTTTGTTATATGGAAGTCGAAGTTCCCGAGCCAGGACCGGAGGATGTCGTGATCGATCTCGAGTACTCATGGATCAGCAACGGCACGGAATCCTCATTCCTGTACGGGGAGAGAATTTCTGGAGAACAAGTAACCCGGCCGGGAGACGCATTGCCATTCCCCCAAGTGGCCGGTTATCAGAAGGTCGGCATCATTAGAAGCGTCGGTAATCAAGTAGTAGGCTTAACACCCSGGGACCGGGTGTTCGCTTCTATCAGCATGGTAAACGGAATGATGTTCGACTCTGGTGGTCACATCAATCCTTCTGTCACTCACGCCAGCCAAGTTTGGAAGCTGCCTGAGGGCGCAGATCCTATTGCATATAGCGGAATGGTTCTCACCCAAGTCGGTTACAATTGCGGCGTTCGTCCAGCTGTAACTCCTGGTGATATTGCTGTGGTAATCGGTGACGGCATGGTCGGTCAATGGGCCGCACAGACGCTCGCTCATAGGGG
>NZ_JBFUHJ010000038.1:0-31967 GCF_056402455.1 Paenibacillus sp. P4_A7
GAGCTGGAATCGGTCAGTATCCAGTAGGTAAGAAAGCGATATTGCAAGCGGTAATTGATAGCGCCAAAGCAGTAGTTGTTCAAAGCGGAGCTACGCAGCAACAAGTGAATCAAGCGATTGCTGAGTTGCAGGCAGCGTTACAAGCCTTTACAGCTTCAGTGAATGTAGCGGCAGCTGGCGACTTGAATGGAGACGGTAAATTCAGCATTGGTGATCTTGGTCTTATCGCAGCTAGCTATGGAAAGACTTCTACTGATTCGGACTGGGCTTTGTATGAAAAAGCGGATGTGATCAAGGACGGAAGAATAGACATTCTTGATCTGGCAGCTGTTGCTAGTTTGATACTGGGTTAACTATGAATTTGGGGGAATGTGCAATGCCTTCCCCTTATCTTTATTCTCGAAAGGATGAATCAATCAATGGTCCGTAAATTTCTTTTGTGTAGCTTAGCTTTGTTACTATACGTTTCATGCTTACATCCGAAAGCTGCGTTTGCAGAGAAAGCGCCTGCCTTTTCGCTTTCAATCACAAATGCCAGCCCGACGGTGAACCAAACCTTTCAAGTCAAAGTGAATGGAACAGATCTTACTGATTTGTACGCCTATGAGATTAATTTAACCTACGATTCGAAACGACTGCAGTTTGTGAGCTCAGACAGCGGCAATAAAGGATTCACGGTAGCGCCGATTTTGAAAGGTAATACGATCCAGTTAGCGCATACACAAATAGGAAAAACAGCAGGTAAGAACGGAAATGCGACCCTTGCTACATTAACCTTTAAGGCGATTGCTTTGGATTCRGCCCAAATTGCACTTTCAAGTTTGAAGCTTGTGAATTCAGAATTAGAGTCTACGGTAGTTTCAAGCCGTGCCAACGTGAATGCTGTTGTGAAAAGCGGCAAGGGCGAGCAGCCGACTGATGGCGGTTCTGCTTCCAATGGATTAACCGACGTTTCTGGTCACTGGGCGAAAACGTCTATTCAAGAAGCGATTAAGCTTGGATTCATTGCGGGCTATACAGATGGTACATTTAGGCCGAATGCGCAAACAACACGCAGCGAATTTGCGGTCATGTTGAGTCGTGCGTTGAAACTGGAAGGTCAAGAAAGAGATCTACCTTTCGCCGATCTGAATAAGATTCCGGCATGGGCTAGACCTTCCATCTCACGAACGATAGCGGCAGGAATCTTGAAAGGCTATGACGATAACACTTTCCGTCCGGATCGTAACATAACCCGCGCTGAAATGACGGTAATGATCGTTCGTGCTTTGGGAATCAAGGTCGATCCGAATGCGAAGTTATCTTTTGCCGATGCGAACAAAATTGCTGCATGGGCAAGACCCTCTATAGCCGCGGCGTTTGAAGCAGGTCTCATTAAGGGACGAGGGAATAACCTCTTCGCACCGAATGAGAATGCAACGAGAGCGGAAGCGGTGATCATGATTTTGGGAATGTTGCAATATGGGAAATAACGAATGAGCTAATGCTGCCTGAAGCTAATGCTTTGGGCAGTCTTAAATATTTATTTCAGACAAATGATTTCGCTGCAAATGATTGACGCACCCAGCAGACTTAATGGAGCCTCCAGGTGCTTTTTTTTGAATATTATTGCTGAAATAATGGTGTTAAACCTTGCTG
This sequence comes from Paenibacillus sp. P4_A7, assembly GCF_056402455.1. Classification (NCBI taxonomy): domain Bacteria; kingdom Bacillati; phylum Bacillota; class Bacilli; order Caryophanales; family Paenibacillaceae; genus Paenibacillus; species Paenibacillus sp. P4_A7. The sequence goes on from NZ_JBFUHJ010000038.1 coordinate 1,639, forward strand.
GAAGGAGTAATAAAACATATGAAAAATGAAATTGAATCCGGGTTTTCTACTTTTCGTATTTTGAAAGCGTCTCCAGGCACTATTGTATATACATCAGGCAGTCAATTCGGACCGCGGATTCAGCAGGATTGGCAGCTTTTCATATTAGATTCGGGATCCCTTCGTATATGGATAGATGAAGTATTGCACATTGTTCAACCTGGCCATATTGTACTTCTGAAACCTGGTCATCGTGAGAAATTCGAATTTGCTAGAGAGAAAGAAACTTGGCATCGATGGATAACGATAGAAATGGAGCAAGGTTCGACGGAGTTTGAAAATGCTTTTAAGCAATTGCCTTTTTCTATTCCAGTATCTGAAGAAATGAACCGTCTGGTTGATCAGATGATACCTCTTAAACATAAGTCCACACGGGAAAATGAAATGCTCCTTCGGTCGCTTGGTCTAACTGCCTTTTATTTGTATGCAGCTGAAGTATGCAAATATGAGGAGGGTCAAGATGAACACCCTGCGATTTTCTTGGCCAAAAATTTCGTTCAAAGACAATATAGCGACGCCATTAATCTATCTGATCTCTCAAAAGCCGCGAATGTTACAGTGGAGCATTTAATTAGATTGTTTAACAGGCATATGAAAATGACTCCAATGCATTATTTATGGCAGTATCGTGTCAAACAAGGCGTGGATTTATTAGTCCATACCGGGTTGACTATCACAGAAGTGGCCTATCAATGCGGCTTCAAAACTTCCTATCATTTTGCACGCATGATTAAGAAAGGGACAAATCATACACCCACAGATATTCGTAATCGGCACTGGAAAATGAATCAGCGACAATAAATACATAACGCTCAATTACAGACACAATAAACAAATTCCAGCCATTGTTGGTGAGACTATTGCAAAGTAAACTTATTTCATAGTAAGCAAGTAAAAGTTGTTCTTTATGAAGGAGGAGAAAACAATAAAGAATTATGAAAGCGCATTAATTGCGGTTTTAATGTAGTCAAATAAGGATTGAGGAAGACCAATGTTTAAAAAGCAACTAACTGTTCTAGTTATGATTCGTATGCTATCAGCGACCTTGTTAAGTTGGGGGAGCAATGCTGCACAGGCTTCTGGAGTAACTAATAGACATTCTTGATCTGGAAGCTATTGCTAGATTGATATTGGGCTAACGAATTATCCATTGTAGGTATCGCATCAAATCACACCTAATAAGCCATCCTCCTATTTTTATAGGGGGATGGATCAACAAATTCGTATGGGGACATGAAACGATAAAAGAAGGAGATATGTGAATCCAATGAAAAAATTTGTGAAAAAAACTACAGCTATTGCATTAGCTATTGCATTGGTAATTTCAACAATTGCATTCGCCAATACAAAAGTAAGTGCTAACGAAATAAACGTTCAAGCACAAAGCAATGTAATGGCAACTATTTATGTTGCATCAACCGGTAACGACACCTCAGGTGACGGATCACAGGCCAGTCCGTTTGCTACTTTACAAAAGGCGCAACAAGCAGTGCGGCAAATCAATCAAAACATGACAGGGGATATAATCGTTAGCATCGCACTAGGCGACTATTACATGCCAGATACTCTTAATTTCAAAACACAGGATTCTGGTACAAACGGTTACAATGTCATTTGGAAAAGTTCCGATGGAATCGGCGCTGCAAAACTAATCGGCGGTGTACCCGTTGATCCGAACGGCTGGGAACAAGCTGGCCAAAGCGACGTTGACAACTACGGTATGCTGTCCGGTATGGCGGGTAAGGTGTGGAAGGTTCAACTGGACACTGCGAACTATCCCACAACATTCAGCGGACTGAATTCATCGACTTTTAATACATTGTATGTCGATGATTCACGGGTAACGATGGCAAGAACGCCTAACCTAATTCCTCAGGCGGGATTCCCCCAAGCCAAGGATACCTATAGCCGCGTAGCTGGAAGTTCCAATGGCAAAAATATTCAAATCAATAAAAGTGATTTAACTGCTGAGCAGATCAACGGATTGCAACTCGCGCAGAATAACGGGAAGGAAGTCGCTCAAGTGTTTGCTTGGGATGGCGGTACCGGCGGCGTTGCCGGTTCATGGGACTGGTTTACCGATACGGAACCTGTCGCAAGTATAGACATTGGTTCCTCCACAATTTCACTTAACCAGCCACAAGCAACTAATTCAGATTTCTATCACAAGTACCAATATTACGTAAAGTACCCAGTAAGCAATGGTTCAAGATATTTTCTGCAAGGTAACCTCTCGTTCCTTGATACACCGGGAGAATACTATTATGACAAAAAAGAAGGCATACTCTACTACTATCCGACCGATGGTACGATGACGAATAAAACAGTTGTCACTCCAACCATGCAAACAATCATCAATATGCAAGGTACTCCTAAAGCAAACGCTGGTGATAAACCGAATCCTGCACTACAAGTTCATAATATTGTTTTAGATGGTCTTGCTGTAAAGGACACAGAATTTAGCGATTATTACAGCTATACCTATAACTATGGTGATATGGGTGGCTTTGGGGTATTCCCACCTGTAGCATTGGAAAAGGGCGTAACTTTGCCCGCATATGCCGAATCCGCCGAGCGTCCGGCTTTCCAGGTCGGCAGTATCACGATGAAAGGCACTAACAACATAACCATTAAAAACAGCATTATTAAAAATGCCGGCAATTATGGCATCTTTATGCTTGGTGACAATCAGTACGACACGATTGTAAATACCACGGTTGAATACACGGGTAACGGTGGTATTTCCATCGACGGCGGATATCCCGGCGTCGGCAAATATTCCAATCACAATACGGTCAACAATGTTCTTATCCATGACGTTGGTCAGCTTGTAGGACATGGGGTTGGTCTTACCGTTATGAATACTGGTCAAAGCACATTCAGCCATTTGGAGATTTATAATTCTCCAAAACGCGGGATGCTTATTCTTGGCGGTTATCCTCGCGGCGGGCAAGGTGCAAACCCGAATTTCGATAATGTAAGAGATAACTATACCGTCGGCAATCATTTCTCATACCTCTACTTGCACCACACTCACCAAGATGCCGGCGAAGATAGCGCCCTGTTTATGTCATGGTTAACCTCCGGTGGCGGAAATTGGTATTCTGCTGGAACACAGCACGGATCAGCTGATGTTAACCATCTAACTACTAACCTCTCAGAACTTGATCTATCAGTTGACCGTTATAACTACATGGATCAAGTTCTCATCGGCAATATYGGTACCGCAGCGTCCGTGCATGAGAAAAACTCGGTCGGCGGGTTGGATACTGCTATGGGTGCAACCGGTTTTGTATTTTCTAATATTCAAGCCGTAAACACGCAGAGTCACTCATTGGCTATTCGTCCCGGCAGCTATGGCGATATGTACATTTTCCAAAATGTAACCAACAATATTGACGACATATCCAGCGTAAAGTCGTTTGATTCGTCAAAAATGCAATACAATCTAATTGGATTAACTTCTTCATTCCCGACGGAATTGCTCGGAGCCAATCAACCGACCTACCCACAAACAACTCCTTCGAATGTATACTTTTCGGATACATTTAACGAGTCCACTTTCGATGCAACAAAGTGGATGATAGAAAAAGGAAGTGTGGATATGTCTATGGGCGTGCTGGCAAGTCCGAACGACCCACGGCTTGGTAACAGATCGCTTCCGATCTTTACTCCAACTAATCGTAGTGGTGTTGTCGTTAGCCGTCCTTTTGCTGAACCACTCAATAAGGTTGTAACAGTCAAGTTTTTTGACAGACATAAAGACTATTTCTTTGGAGACCCGCCGACAACCTCTCCTAATGACCCTAATTTGGCACATACGTACTTGCGGGTCGATGACGGCAATAACATTCTGGGAGTTGGTGCCAACGGTAATGTATCGTATGATTACTATACAATCCAAAAAGGCGATCAATCGATTGTAACAAATGTGCGTCGTGATTTTGGTTGGCGTACCCTTACGATGGACTATTCCTCCGGAACCGATGTGAAGATTTCTATTGATTATCAGCAGGTTGCAAGTTTCAACGAAGCAGACGGTGTCGCTACTGCATTTACATACCTTGGTATGGGCGACTGGGGAACAAGCTGGCCAGATGGAAAATCGGTGGGCAGTTCGACTAATTTCAGCGATTTATATATCTATGGTGGCCAGGACGCTCCGCCAGTTCTACCACTTGCAAACATTTCACCGACTGCAGTTTCCACTGGAATTTATTCTGAGGATTTCAGTCATTACGCGATTGGCAGCACGGACAGACCGAGCGGTTGGGGAGACAGCAGAGATGGTACTTCGAATGCCAAGGCTTCTTATAAAATCGTGGAAGATGCAACAATGGGCAAGGCCATGCGTATCACGGAGCCGGACAATGTTGTATTCTATGGTCTTGGCGATTCATCACTGACAAATTATACTTTGACAATGCAAGCTAAATTTGTGTCATGGTCGGGCAACACGAACGGCACTTACGCAAGCTTTGGCCCATCCGTTTATGTCAGCAGCAATGATAGAGGTAATGTTTCTCGTTTTGAGCTGAGATATAACTATCCGAATCTCTCGAATGGGAAATGGGGTATTTACCAAAGAGGCGGCAATCCTACCGACAACAATTTGGTAACCAATATCGAAATGCCTGACGGATTTGACATGAATGACTGGAACACCTACAAAATTGTAGCCGGAAATGGTTACATCACATACTACGTCAATGGCACTCAGGTTGCCCAAGTATCCAACCCTAGCAATGCTTTTGGTGGCTTTGGTCTTGGCGGATATAATGCTACGTTTGATGTTGCAGACATTAGCCTTGTGCAGAATCCCGTGGATCCTCCACAGGCGAACATGGCATCCGGTACGTATGACAATCCGCAAAGCGTAACCATTACATCAGCACATGCAAACGATTCTGTATATTACACTACAGATGGTTCTGATCCGGCAATTTTCGGAACTCTATATACCGGAAAACCGATTAACATTAATACCAGTTCTATACTCAAATTTGTAGAAGTGAATAGTGCTGGGGTATACAGCGGGACAGTTGGATATAGCTACACGATAAGTGGAACAACGGCTGAACCGACCCTAGCGGGGGTTAATAAGCAACCACTCAAAGATGCCATAACCAATGCAAAGTCTGTTTCGCAAGGAAACTATACAACTGCAAGTTGGTATGCTTTTATTACTGCAATAGCTAGTGCCAATTCAGTGCTCAGAGATGCCAATGCAACTGAATCTGATGTAATAAATGCTACTGCTTTGTTGCAGATGGCCAGGGCCAAGCTGGTACCGACGCTCACGCCTAGCATTACGGCCCCTCTTTATTCGGAAGACTTAAGCGGGTACACGGTAGGCAGTACCTCGGCGCCAACTGGCTGGTCAAACAATAGAATCGGCAACCAGACCCTTTCACCTGTTTACAATCTTGTTTCAGACACAACAGACCCGAACTATACAAGTGGCAAGGCCATGCATGTTAAGACACCTGATACCATTGTCTACACCAAATTAGGCGAGGCGTCGTGGACGAATTACACAGCCACCGCGAATATCAAATTTAAGGATTGGGGATCTTATCCAGCTTTGGCGGTATACGCAAACTTCGCTCCCCTTTCAGTCTTTGCAAGCGCTAATAACGGCGGAAGTATAAGTCGTTACGAGCTTAGATATGTTTACAATAATCTAACCAACGGTTCATGGGTTATCTATCAGCGAGGTGGTTCACCGGCAGATAAAACGCTTGTGAGCAACATTCAAATGCCGTCCGGGTTCGATATGAACAACTGGAATTCTTACAAAGCTGTCGTCAGCACCACGTCGATCACTTTCTACGTTAACGACATGCAGGTGGCGCAGGTGTCAAATCCTATAAACGCTTTTGGAGGTGTTGGATTTGGCGGCATTGACAATGAATTCCTCATTAACAACATTAGCGTTACGAACAATACTTCATCAGTGACTTCGCCTGCGGTAGATAAAGTCGCGGGGACATACGCAAACCCAGTAACAGTGAATGTAACACCCGGCACTTCTGGCAACAGTGTTTACTATACGCTGGATGACTCTGACCCAACAACTAACGGAACGCTGCGTACGGGGCCTATCACCATCAATAAAAGTTTGACATTGAAAGTGGTTGAAGTGAATAGCAAAGGGAATTTTTCTACTGTTTCATCTTATGTCTACACAATCACGAATCCTACAGCTGCTACTCCAATTGTGATTGTAAATCCGCGATCACAGACTGTAATCGATGCTCAACCCGTATCTTTCGGTACAATGGCATACGCTTCTGATGGGGGAACACTTACCTATCAGTGGCAGGTTTCGACCGATAATGCTACAACATGGAGCAACGTAACTGACGCGACAAGCAGTACGTATACAACGGCTTCACCGGTAACAGTTGCGGACAATGGTACACAATATCGCAGCATGATCACGAACACAAAAGGCTCGCTTGCGCCAGCAATCCATACAACACCCGCCGCAATCCTAAATGTCATTGCAATGTCGGCATCGCCGATTATGGATTCATTTAAGATCTCAGCAAAGAGTGTAACTCCTTCGAACAGTGTCAGCGATGGAACGAACGGGCCTACGGGTACCGCAACCGTGACGTTCACTGCTACTCAAGCCGGCACTTATTACTATTCAGTGGTGTACAGTGCTGCCACGCAACCAAAGATTGACACATCAGGAACCGGAGTAGTGGTTATTGAAGGCGATAACACAATAAGTATCCCGAATCTTGCGCCGTATGTTCCATACACAGTCTACATTCAAGAGAAGGATTCGGAAGGTAAGTTAAGCAATATACTCAAAATAGACATTCCGAGCGGCACACCGATGCTTAGTTACTCAACGTCTGGCAACGGTGTTGTAACCCAAGGAACTGCGGGTAAATATCTTTCGGGTACGGCAATGCGAATTTCCGCAACTCCGGCTGAGGGGTCATACTTCCTTAATTGGACTACATCCAATGGCGGAGTGTTTGCGGATACGAACAGCGCATCAACTGAATTTGCCACATCGTTCTATGATAATACCGTAACAGCAAATTTCTATCAGGTGTCCAGCTTTAATGCAACAACCACTGGCGCAGTGTACAACGGAACAAACATCGATCTGAGTGTTGATGTTGAGGGTACAAACCTAAACAATCCTGGTGCAGCCGTTGGCATGTACGTATTAGTGAATGGCAAGAGCTATGTGGTCACAGCGGGGACTCAAACGGTAAATGTTTTAACGCCTTTAAGCGGAAATCTTATGACCGTTCAGCTTTATGACCAAAAAGGGAACTTGCTTGGCACAACCGATATTCCGTTATCAACGGATCTAGACATGACGTTGGTGGCTATTACGACACCTACAGCAATCACAGGAATAGCCAACKGCACAGCGAAGACTGTCGCAGCTCTTGGGTTGCCTTCTACAGTAGCACTGGAAACGGATGCAGAAAGCGTAAATGCTACTGTTACATGGGATGTCGAAGCTTCAAGCTACGATCCGTTGTTGACGACGGAACAGACCTTTACGGTAAATGGAACAGTTACCTTGCCTGCAGGGGTAGCCAATCCAGATGAAATAGCTTTGACAACAAGCATTAGTATCAACGTCAATGCGGCCCAGGCATCTCTGAATGCGATATTGTCGGGACCCGATCATATTGACGCCGGAGCCAGCTTTACGTTGACTTACATCCTAAGCAATGTTGAAGAAAGCGTTTATGCACTGGATCAAACGATCCATTATGACKGGGCCCAAGTAGAATTGCTTTCCGTCGAAGCCTTGCAAAGTGGATTTTCGATTGTTGGACAGAAAGAAGGAGAAGGTGAGGTTCGCATTCTGATGGCAAGTGCAGGGTCCGGAAGCGCAATCAAGCACACGGCTCCTGTGTTGAAACTGAACTTCAAGGCCAAAGAGACCGGTCAAAACGTAACGAGCTCGATATTCTTAACCGACCTAGCTGTTGCGGGTGCAAATGGAATCGAAACAACGGTGAATAATGGTTCCGCGTACACGATTCAAATTATCGCAGTCGATAAAGMGGCATTGCAAGCGCTTATTACAAGTGCGCAAGAATCGCATGATGCAGCGGTAGAAGGAGCTGGAATCGGTCAGTATCCAGTAGGTACGAAAGCGATATTGCAAGCGGCAATTGATAGCGCCAAAGCAGTAGCGGTTCAAAGCGGAGCTACGCAGCAACAAGTGAATCAAGCGATCGCTCAATTACAGGCAGCGTTGCAAGCATTTAAAGCTTCCGTGAAGGTAGCGGCAGCTGGCGACCTGAATGGAGACGGTAAATTCAGCATCGGTGATCTCGCTCTCATCGCAGCTGGTTATGGAAAGACTTATACTGATACGGACTGGGCTATGTATGAAAAAGCGGATATGAACGGTGACAAAAAAATCGACATTGTTGATCTGGCAGAGATTGCTAGATTGATACTAGGTTAACGACGAATGGGGGGAGGCTCAGTGCCTTCCCTTTTTTTTGTGGTCCGTAAACTACACGGGGGAACAACCGCTTCGCACCGAATGAGAATGCAACGAGAGCGGAAGCTGTTATCATGATTTTGGGAATGTTGAATTACAAATAGATGAGAGGTATGGCCAAACCAAACACATCCTATCAGTTGATCCGATGTGTTTGGTTTGTTTGGGCACTTTTGTGTTAAAAATCAGAGAAAAATGACAAAAAAGTTGTTGAAAAACCTCACTTTTTGAAGCTATGATACCTTATTAATATTTTAAAAACCGAGTTAAAAGGAGATTAACAGATGTCTACATTTACAACTGAAGGAAACCAATTCGTCTATAACGGCAAACCAATTCGTATTTTATCTGGAGCTATCCATTACTTTCGCGTCGTACCTGAATATTGGGAGGACCGCTTAATAAAGTTGAAAGCTTGCGGTTTGAATACGGTGGAAGTTTACGTTCCTTGGAATTTTCATGAACCTGTTGAAGGGCAATTTAACTTCGAGTATATGGCGGATATCATTCGATTCATTCAGCTCGCGGATGAGCAGGGCTTGTACGTAATTGTGCGACCGAGCCCTTATATTTGTGCGGAATGGGAATTCGGAGGATTGCCTGCATGGCTTCTAAAAGAAGATCATATGCGCTTGCGCTGCAGCCATCCTACCTATTTGGCAAAAATCGATTCGTATTACGATGTATTAATTCCTAAATTTTTACCGTATTTATGTACAAATGGCGGACCGATTATTGCGATGCAAATCGAGAATGAGTACGGAAGCTACGGTAACGATAGCCAATACATGGAACATTTGAAAAAGTCCATAATTAAACACGGAGTAGACGTTCTATTATTCACATCGGATGGTTATACAGACAGCAATCTGCAAGGAGGGACGCTGCTTCCAGATGTTCTGGCTACGGTCAACTTTGGATCGCGGGCGGACGAGGCGTTCGAGAAGCTGCTGGAATATCAACCGAATAAGCCGCTTGTTTGCATGGAATTTTGGAATGGTTGGTTTGATCATTGGGATAAAAAGCATCATGTTCGAGCGCCTGAGGATGCAGCGAGCGCTCTGGATGAAATACTGAAAGCCGGCGGATCCGTTAACTTTTATATGTTCCATGGCGGGACGAATTTCGGTTTTTATAATGGTGCGAACGATCTGGGGAAATACGAGCCAACGGTGACGAGCTATGATTATGACGCTTTGTTGAATGAATCTGGAGACATTACGGACAAGTATAAGGCAGTTCGTGAAGTGATTGCGAAGTATGCCGAAGTAGAGGAGATTGCATTGCCTCCGGCTGTTGCTAAGCGGAACTTTGGAGAAGTTCGCTTGAGTGGGCAAGCGCGTTTGTTTGACTCGCTCTCTCAGTTGACTACACCAATTCAAAGCCCTTATCCGGAGTCGATGGAAAGATTCGGGCAGGATTACGGTTTTATTATGTACACCACACGTGTTAAGGGACCTTTATCCCAAATGAAATTAGCCATTCAAGAAGTAAGAGATCGGGCGCTCGTTTTTGTGGACGGGGTTTATCAAGGCACAATTGATCGCAATACGCATGATGTATCACCCAATATAGTGGATGGCGATATCGTTCTGGATATCCCAGCGAGCGGTGCGACATTAAGTATCCTCGTAGAAAATCAGGGACGAATCAATTACGGATTTAAATTAAAGGATGCGAAAGGAATAACGGAAGGTGTTCGTCTTGGGCTGCAATTTCTGTATGGCTGGACCATTCATACGCTCCCATTAAACGATTTAGCAGAGCTTACATTTAAGGAAGAGCCAAACAACGCATCATTTACGCCTACTTTTTATAAAGGGAACTTTCTGGTAGAAGAAATGGGCGATACATTTTTGAAGTTGGAAGGCTGGACAAAAGGTGTTGCTTACGTTAATGGATTTAATCTCGGACGTTATTGGGAAAAAGGCCCGCAAAAAACATTGTACATTCCAGCTCCGCTTTTAGTTGAGGGCGAGAATGAACTCATTATCTTCGAACTGCACGGGACGGAAGATCAGGTAGTTACCCTACAGGATTTCGCCGAGCTAGAATAATAAAAGCAAGAGGGAGATGACGACATGCAATTTACGACGTTCGGTAATATGGGGCTCAAGGTTTCCAAGCTGGGCTTAGGTGGTGCGCCTCTCGGAGGCGTATATGGTCAGACGGACGAGGTGGAAGTACAGCGATTAATTCATGAAGCATTGGATGCGGAAGTTAATTTAATCGATACGGCGCCTATTTACGGAGACGGAGAATCGGAGCGTAGAATCGGAAAGGCGTTGGCTGGGGGACGACGGAACCAAGTTATTTTAGCTTCGAAGGCCGTTCGTTCTGATCGCCAATACGATTATGCAAGCACGATTCAATCTGTAGAAGATAGCTTGCAACGGTTACAAACGGATTGGATTGATTTACTGCAAATTCATGATGTGGAATATCAGCCTTGGGATATGATCATTGAGGAGACTATTCCGGCGCTTCAAAAGCTCAAGCAAGACGGTAAAATTCGCTACCTCGGCGTGACGACGCGCAACCTTCCGCTGTTGCAGCAATACATGAAAACCGGATTATTCGATAGTATCCAATTTTATGYCCGGTATATGCTTATTGACCATACGGCCAAAGACGAAGTGCTGCCGCTGGCGAAAGAAATGGGTATCGGCGTAATGAACGGAAGTGTACTGGGTATGGGCGTTCTCGCGGATGCGCCAGCGCACTTTTTGGAAGAGGAAAATCAGGTAGATGTTGGGCGGAGATTGGATTTGATAAAGTTCTTACGAAAATCAGAGCCTAAAGGATTGATAGAGCCCGCTATGCGCTTTAGCTTAAGTAATCCAGATATTCATGTGACTTTGATGGGGACCTCGTCTTTGAACTCCTTGAGGAAAAACCTATCCTATTGCGATGGGGTCAGTTTTAACGAAGAAGATAAACAGCAATTGTACCGTCTATTCGATAAGCAAAAGCTATTTAACTAATCCATATCATTATAATAAAGCAATAAAGGAGCAGCCTATCATGAAGAAAATTACTGCAGCATTAATCGGAGCCGGACAAAGGGGAATGGGTGCTTATGCACCGTACGCACTGCAGCATCCAGAAGACATTCAATTTGTTGCCGTTGCGGATATCGATTCCGAACGAAGAACGCAATTCCAACAAGCGCATGGGGTTTCGGATGAACACTGTTACTCAAGCTGGGAGGATCTGCTTGCAGGACCTAGGCTATCCGATGCGATACTTATTTGTACACAGGATAAAATGCATTTCGAGCCTGCGCTGAAAGCATTGGAGCAAGGGTACCATGTGCTTATGGAAAAGCCAATGTCGCCCGATCCGCGAGAATGTATCATTATGGGGGAATACGCCAAGAAGTATAATCGTGTGTTTTCGATTGGCCATGTGCTTCGATATACGGACTTTTTTGCTACGATCAAACAGATCATTAAGGATGGCAAAATTGGCAATCTTATTTCGATTCAACATACAGAAAATGTCGAGCATCGTCATCAAGCACATAGCTTTGTAAGAGGAAATTGGAGAGATTCAGAAACATCGAGCCCAATGATTCTCGCCAAGAGCTGTCATGATATGGATATTTTGCAGTGGCTTGTTGATGCGGATTGCACGAAAGTTTCATCCTTTGGTTCATTAACCCATTTCCGCAAAGAAAGTGCGCCAGAAGGTGCACCTATGCATTGTTTGGACGGATGTCCCGTACAGGACACTTGTCCCTATTATGCACCCAGAATGTATATTGAACGAGATGACTGGGTAGGTGAAGTGCTTCGCTCTGTTGTCAGCAATGATACGAGTAACGAAGGTGTGCTTAAAGAGTTGAAGGACGGGCCTTATGGCAGATGCGTGTACCATTGCGACAACAATGTGGTCGATCACCAGGTTGTGAATATGGAATTCGCAAATGAAGTGACGGTTTCGTTTACGATGAGTGCCTTTACTTATGAAGGCGGGCGATCGGTGAAGTTGATGGGTACGCTAGGTCAAATAAGAGCTGATATGGAGAAAAATATTATTGAAGTAACGAGCTTTATTACGAGACAGACAGAATCAATCAATCTGAATACAGACCTAGCAGGACATGGGGGCGGAGATACAGGTATCATGCAGGATTTTGTCCGACTTGTACGAAGTGATGGCAAAGAAGAAGGGCTTACAAATGCAGATGCTTCTGTGAAAAGTCATCTCATTGCTTTCGCAGCCGAAAAATCACGTCTGGAAGGCCAAGTGATTGTGATGGCTGACTATATCAATGAATTAAAAAAAGRAGGTAACAGCTAATGGAGTCAGTTACCGCGAAGGAATCGTGGACCCCACCTCAGTGGGCGCTGATGCAACGTCAACTGTTCGATACGCTGAACCAAGCAGCTAAGGAGTTTGTGAAGAAGTATGTCCGTCCAGATGGTACACTCATTTGGCGTAGTGATTGGCCAGGGATGGATGGATCGGATGATCCTTATGAAGGATTTATGTATCTTGCCTTGTTGTATGCGCTCGGCGGTGATGAAGAACTGCGTGAGACGGCACTTCACATATGGGAAGGTATTACGTGGCAGTGGACGGAATACGGACAAATTTACCGTGACTTCGACGCCTATTATGATTGGATGCATCATGGAGAAGGCTATTTGTTCTTTTACTTCCTTGGACTAGCAGACCCTTTCGATTCGAAAAGTGTACAGCGCGCTCAGCGTTTTGCCAATCTGTATACAGGCAATGATCCAGAAGCACAAAACTACGATTCGGAGAAAAAATTAATCCGTTCCCCAATTACGGGGAGCAAGGGGCCTCGTCACGAAATGTCCGAAGAAGACTGGTCTACACACCGTGGAATTCTTGACGACTATTTGGCACCTTATGAAGATATTCCAGGTGTGGATTTTGCTAGCGGCAAATGCGCTTGGTCGGATGACAAGGTGTATGAAGATATCATTCGCCTGATGAACGAACGAATGGCGAAGGGTGATGTGCCGCTCAATCTGAACGCAACGGGACTGATCTCTCATGCTTATATGTACAGTGGCGACAAAAAGCTAAAGGATTGGGTTGTTGATTACGTACAATCGTGGAAGGAACGGGCTGCCGAGAACGGTGGAATTATACCCGATAACATTGGTCTTTCTGGAGAAATTGGAGAGTACAATGATGGCAAATGGTGGGGTGGCTATTATGGATGGCGCTGGCCGCATGGTTTCCTGACGATTATCGAGCCTATTGTCAATGCTTCGATGAACGCAGTGCTTCTGAGCGGTGACTTGAACCAATTGCARTTAGCGCGCGAGCAGCTTGATCAGAATTGGGCGCTTGGCCGGGAGGAAAACGGACGTTGGGTGACACCAACCAAGCATTTCGATAGTGGCTGGACGGCTTATAAACTGCCGAATCCGCTGTATCCGATTCACTTGTGGACGGTATCAATGGCCGAGGAGGACGCAACTCGTGCAGATCGGATCGACAAGCAACAGTATGACATAGACATTGATGTACCTGAATATTCCGGTACGAGTCCGATAACGGGCAAGAATACGAAGCATTATAACGGCAACACCGTACAATGGTTCGATTATATGCGCGGGAAAAATCCAGATTATCCGGAGCAGATTCTTGCTGCGAATTTCAAATTAGTGTCGCGGCAATTGCAGAAAATGCGCTCAGAAGAAGGAAACCCGGCAAACTGGATATCTGACGGATTCAGCCTTGGTGCGTTATCGAGCATCCACAAATGGCAGGAAATGTGCCCAGTTTACTTTGAAGGACTGCTGCAATTGACGCTAGGCACGCCTATGCACACTTCGCATGGCGGTCTGCAACACGGTCGCGTGCGCTACTATGACGCCCATGCCGAAAGACCGGGTTTGCCAGGAAGCGTAGCAGCGCTTGTTGAAGCGCTGGATGCGGGCTCCGTAACCTTGAGTCTAGTTAACATCGATTTGTTTGCAGAAAAGCAGGTCATCATTCAGGCAGGAACGTTCGGTGAACATCAGTTTGAAACCGTCACTGTGCTGAGTGAAGACGAGCATAGGCAGGAATCCGTGCACGTGGGCAGCAAATGGTTTCTTGTTAAGCTTTCTCCTGGCGCGGGAATTCGCCTGCATATGGCCATGAATCGATACGTCAACCGACCAACCTATGAAACTCCTTGGGGCGATCCGAAAGATGCCGTTACGCTGATTCGCGGTCGGGAGAAGTGAGGGGGTTATGAGCGTGAGAATGAACAGGGAAGTCCGAGTTGCTAGGCTGCACCGGGACCAGATCGATGAGTATCGTCATTTGCATGACCATATACCCGAGCAAAACGTCAAGCATATCACCGAAGCGGGATTTACCGATCTGCAAATTTTTCTCATCGATGATCTGCTGGTCATGTTAACGGAAGTCGATCTGTCTGGGGCAATTGCTGACCGCGTGATCGATGAGCAGGCGGAAAAGGAATGGCACGAGAAAACAGGGATTTGTTTCGAATCTGTGTGGCAATCAGCAGAAAAGATATTCGATTTGCGGCATTTGAATAAATAAGGATACTCCCTTTCACTTACGAAGACCGCTCCAGGACATTTGCCGAAGTTCTGTTGCGGTTCTTCCGTTTGACTGCTTCATCAGTCTCGCTAAGTGATGAGAGGTTTTGAATCCGCAGCGCTGGGAGATTTCTGATATGGTTAGCCCGGTGTTGGTTAACAGTTCTATGGCACGTTTGACACGATATTCCCATAGATAATGAATGGGAGTCGACTGGATGTTCTTCTTAAATAGCCGGAGGAGATGTTCGCCCGAAAGTCCAACCTGTTCGGCCAGCCTTTCAAGTGTAATTTCTTCGGAATAATGTTCATGAATCCAAGTGACAGCGGCATATACGGCAGGGTGCTTTTCCTTCTGGAGAAGCACTCTTTCTAATTCTTTAGGGTACATATGTAAGGCGGCAAGACCTAAGCTTCGAAGGGCAGGATCTTCAGAGGGGACGTGGCGTTGAAGGCTGAGCATAAGGTTAATTAGCCGATTCATTTCCTCTGTTAGGACAAGACACTCGGGTAAGCTATATAACGCTTCTCGCATTGCGTCGGATAAGTGGGTCGGATGGATGGCTATCCATCGGTGCCATGTTTCTTCGGTTTTGGAGAAGACGAAGTTTTCTTCATGACCGGGCTTTAGTAGGATCAGCTGGCCGGGTAATAATTGTACTTGTCTCCCATCGATAGTAAGGTTTAGTTCTCCCGTATAGAGCATGACAAGCTGGATGTCCGGCTGAATGCGTGGGCCGAACCGACCTTCCGGAGGGTAGACGATAGAACCGGCTCCAGCGTATAGGACGGATTCGAAATTGAAGTCTAATGGAATCTGTGACATGTGTATTCCCCCTTGTCCGGATTGTATACGATTGTCCGTTAAATATCAATTACAGATACAATAATGCAAATTGCAGCCATTGTTGAACGATCCTATTCCATGTATTCTTTAGTTACTTCACAAATCATTAATGACAGAGGAGAATTAAAGAATGAATGAGACTTCTGCAAAAAATCAACCTTTAACACCTCTAACAGAGGAACAACTTGAGTTTTTTAGAGAACAGGGGTATTTCCTATTTAAGAAAGGTATGACAGATGATCTTATAGATGCCTTTAACGGACATATTTACGATATTCGAAACCAAGAACCGATGCCAGACTGGGCAGAATGTGCGAAGGAAAAGAGATATTCCGTAAGGCTCTTTAATCCTCACAAGCATGACAGCTTCTCCCGCCAGCTAATGAAGCATGCGATCGTACGCGGTGCTCTGGCCCAATTGATGGGGAAAGAAGCTGTGTGCGTGCAGAGCATGTATTTCTATAAAGAACCAGGATCGCATGGTCAAGCTGCACATCAGGACTATTACTATATCAAGAATGATCCAATGACAATGATCGCCGCATGGACAGCTATGGAGGACTCGGTCGATGTGGAGAACGGTTGTCTATGGGTCATACCAGGCACTCACAAGCTTGGACTGTTACCGCACGGTGCGGTCAAAGACTTGCAAGAGCATGAATCCCATACGGAGGAAACGGAGGGCATAGATATTAGCCAGCAGATTCCGGTCCTTATGGAAAAGGGAGATATCCTCTTCTTCAGTGAGTTGCTCATTCATTCCTCCAACAAAAATCGGAGTAAGGACCGCTGGCGTCGTTCGTACGTCTGCCACTACATTCGCGAGGATTCCAACGTACTCCATCGGGAGGATCTTCGCCAGAAGTATCCGTTGTACTAATATTGGAAGTTAAAACAAGCTCAAGTGAGACAGTTACTTGCGCTTGTTTTGTACTGTTTTATTTTAAATTATAAGTATTTATACGTTACACACTTATAATAGGCTTATCATTCACCGCGAAACTTTGCTTTGCCACCAAGGACGGCGACAGCCGTTTACGCTTGAATTCTTTCATCCTGCGGTCATAGACAATTGAAACCGCAATCATTGGTTATCAAACAAAAAATAAACTGAAATGGATAGGGAAATGTTGATATGATCGTAGGTGATTTAAATGCAGATCGTCTTGCACAAGTGAAAAGCTTTGGCTGTGAGACGGTTAATTTGCGTGAGAATGGCGATTTAGCTGGACAAATTGATCAAATTTTGGGCTCGCCTGAAGTGGATTCAGCGATCGACTGCGTTGGTTTCGAAGCGCATGGACATGGGAATGGGCATGGCGAAGCTCCGGCAACTGTAGTGAATTCCATCATGGAAGTCACTCGTGCAGGCGGCAGTTTAGGAATTCCAGGACTTTATGTCACGGGTGATCCGGGCGCTGTGGATGAAGACTCGAAAATTGGAACATTGAAAATCCGTTTTGGTCTCGGTTGGGCCAAATCCCACACTTTTGTGACAGGCCAAACACCAGTTATGAAATACAACAGAGAATTGATGATGGCGATCATGAGCGGACGTGCGCAAATAGCTAAAGCCGTGAATACCACACTTATTTCATTGAATGATGCTCCAAAAGCATATCAGAAATTTGATCGTGGGGTTTCCCGGAAATTTGTTATTGATCCCCACGGAGTTGTTAAATAATAGTATGTATACCTAGGTTGACTAAGGATTTTGGCAGTCGAATATGTGGAAGAGGATAGTGGGTAAATGAAAACAGATTCATGATAGCCACCCTTGTATTCAGTCATTTTATACAACTAAAATGATCATTACACAAAAAAAGATTTTACAAAATCTCTTGAGATTAACAATATAATGTAAAATCGGTGAACAAGGAGAGAATTCTAAATGAGCATAATAAACAACCTTC
The DNA here is from genome assembly GCF_056402455.1 of Paenibacillus sp. P4_A7. NCBI lineage: Bacteria > Bacillati > Bacillota > Bacilli > Caryophanales > Paenibacillaceae > Paenibacillus > Paenibacillus sp. P4_A7. Next base: position 19,477 of record NZ_JBFUHJ010000038.1, read on the forward strand.
CTAATTTGAACGAGGCGTATGATCTTGCCGAAGAGCAAATTCTGGACTACCAGCGCGATGGACATACAATGGTGAGAGCATTAGCGAAACATGATGAAGTTTCCATATATCGCGAGGTATTAAGTGAGATAGTAAAAGAACAAAACTACCAAACAAAACCGATGCATGAACGGGATACGTATGGCAAAGCCTTTATTCAGATCGAAAACCTATGGAGAATGAGTGAGTCCGCCCAAAAATTTGTTATGGCGCGACGTTTTGCAAAAGTAGCCGCTGATCTGATGGGAGTTCCATCGGTAAGAATTTATCATGATCAAGCCTTATTCAAAGAGCCCGGAGGCGGACATACACCATGGCATCAGGACCAAAACTTTTGGCCATTGGACACCGACAAAACAATAACGCTATGGATGCCGCTTGTTCCAGTTTCGGAGGAAGTTGGTTCTATGACCTTTGCTTCCGCTACCCATCGCAATGGCTATATCTCGAAACAGGGGATTTCGGTGAATCGCACCGCACCTTCAAGGAATACGTTGAGGGTAATGATATAGAGCAGGTAAACTATGGTGCAATGGCAGCCGGAGACGCTACTTTTCACGCTGGATGGACCCTCCATTGCGCACCAGGAAATCCAACGGAACGCATGCGAGAGGTGATGACCATTATCTATTTTGCGGATGGGCTGACTATTACTGAAACGGATAGAGGAGAAGGCGACTTAGCAAGCTGGTTTCCAGGAGTTAAACGGGGCGATGTTGCCGCAAGTCCCCTTAATCCTATTGTTTATCCTTAGGTCTCTGGAGAATCGTTCTTGCTTCTGTAAGAACGATTTTTTGCTGTTTGACCAACTGGTATCTAATAGTGTATAAGAAATGAGAGATAAGAGGCAAGATGAGAGCTGAAAGTCAAACTATGTTCAAGGAAACCTTTGATCCTGGGAGTGAGGCCGGAGGTAGAACAAATGCTTGTCATGGAGGGAAAGTGACATGTTCAACATGCTAATCGTAGACGATAACCGGTTAGAAAGGGAAGGAGCCAAATTCCTAATCGATCAGTTCGAATGGAAAATGAACATCGCCGAATCAGACAGCGGGGAGTCGGCAATAGCATACCTCGAAAGCCATCCTATTGACATTTTGCTAACAGATATCAAGATGAGGGCTATGGACGGGCTGCAGCTTGCTGAGAAAGTAAGGGAGAGTTATCCGGGCGTGAAGATCATTTTCATGAGTGCGTTCGGTGAATTCGAATATGCGCAAAAAGCGATCGACCTGGATGCCATCCAATACATATTGAAGCCGGTCGAGATCGGTGAGTTTATGCGTGTCGTTTCCAAGGTGATTCGATTATGTGAAGAGGATAGGCAGGTGCAGGAAAACCAGAATAAAATGCTTGAGGTATACGGAAAAGGGCTCCGGTTCGAGAAGGAAAAACTGTTGTATGACATCATATACGGAAAAAGTCTATATCAGGATGGAGAACAGGATAGTGATACCGTCTTCGATTTTAACGGCTGCCGGTATATGCGGATGGCTTTGCTTGATGCGAGCACCCGTTTGTTTGACCGTTCGGACTTTGACATCGGGCAAAGCATCGAGGCGGTAATCAACCGTAAAGTCGACATTCTTCACTTGAACGAGCGGCAAAGTCTTCTGTTCTATGAAGGCTGGGAGGAGGAAACGGAAGAGGAACTGCTTCTAGCGGGACGAGCATGGATCGAACGTTTAAAGGAAGAAAAAGGGGTCGACTTTTGCCTTGTGTTCAGCAAGCTGATCGAGCGTCTCCAGCACATTCAGAAGGAATACGCCGATATGGAAGCGATATTGGCCAACCAGTTTTTCATGGACGGGGGAGCGGTCTTCTATACTGGAAGCGTGCACGGCGGCGATACCGAAGGGGCCGAATACGCGGCTAACGTGCTGAACGAATCGATGAGTTATATGCAGAGTCAACGAATCGGGGAAAACGACCAGAAGAAGCTGTATGCGCTTATCGAATCCGTTCGAAGCCACGCGTACTATTCCGAAAGCTATGTGAAATATGTGTTTATGGAGATGCTCAAAATCGCGATCGGCCCTCCTGTGCTGCAGCATGTAAGCGATTTTACGATCGGCTTGGACAGAATCTACAATGCGACGACATTAAACGAGCTACAGAGTGCCATCATTCCAATCATGGTTGCATATAACGGAGGCAGCGGAAGCTCGTCGGATTCGCTGCGCAAGGTTATCGATGATGTCGTTCACATGATCGAGCAGGACTACGGCAGCGACATTTCGCTTGAAAGTCTTGCGCAATCCGTCTATTTAAGTCCTGCATACTTAAGCCGCTTGTTCAAAAAGCAAACGGGCAAAAGCATTATCAAACATATTACGTCCGTCAGACTGGAAAAGGCGGATCAGCTGCTCCTAGAATCGAACAAAAAAATAACAGATATTTGCCGCGAGGTCGGGTATCACAATTTTGCTTACTTTTCCTCCTTGTTTAAGAATCATTATGGCAGGACRCCATCCCAATACAGGGAGGAGCATGAGAGAGTTGTGTCAACATTGTAAGTCCGTGCTGGAAGGTGCTGTCAAATAGAAGCGTAGTATGTAAGGATTTATTGCAAGCGTATACAGAGAGTGAGGTTTTAAAAAGATTGTGAAGAGAAGGATGAGCTGGGTTTTCGATAGGCTGAAATTCAAGCAAAAGCTGTTGTTGTCATATTTGATCGTCATCATTATACCCATTCTGGTGCTTGGTATCTACTCCTATGTGCAGTCCATGCGACTGCTGAATGTTCAGGCGATGCAAGGGGTCGAGAAAAATATTGAAACGGCAGCCGACAGCATTGGCTACAGAATTGAACATTTTAATAATCTGGTCTATCTGGTCATCGGAAACCGGGCGATTCAAGGGATTCTCTCTCCCCAAAACGAAGGTCTAGCGAATCTATCGGAACTATCCACACAATTGAAAGATATTCTGGATCCGTATTTCAGTATGCTTCTGACTATGAATCAGGGGATTACTAGGCTGACCCTTTTTACGGAAAGGGACATTCCGGAATATGGAGATTATTTGCGGTCGTCCACCACCGTGCTTGAAGAAAGCTGGTATAAGGAAGCGGTAGCCAAATTCGGCGTCCAATGGCACGTCGATCGTTCGGGAAATGATTCCGGGACAGAGGTTGTCCTTGTGAGCAAATTTCCAGAAACGTTCGAGTCAGGCAGCCATCTTCTTTACATGCGATTGGAAACAGCCAAAATCGTCGAGGAAGCGGCCAAGCTGCTGCTGGATTACCCAATTATCATCAAAAGCCGGGATGGAAGCATCGTCTTTTCAAGCATAAGCGAGGACGTAAATTCGTCACATACGTCTAATGCTGATGTAGCGGGAGGCGTCTCCATGATAAACGGTAAGGAAATGATGGTTTTCGAGCAGGACATCGCCAAATCGATGTGGACGCTCTATTGCTTTGTGCCAGTTGGTCAGGTGTCGGGTAACGCTGCTCCGATCCTGTATGCCACCTTTATTGTGATCGGCATTTGTATTGTCATCCTTATAGTAATAATTTCTATTTTCGCGAATGGTATGRTCCGTCGCATCTATAGGCTTAACTCGTGGATGAAAAGAGTGGAAAAAGGCGAGCTCGAAATAGACGTCTATAGCACGTCCCATGATGAAATCGGCGAACTTACCAAACGGTTCGGCAATATGCTTCTCCGCATCAACGAGCTGCTCCACGAGGTTCGGCACAAGGAACTGATCGCTCTGCAGGCGCAGATGAATCCACATTTTCTGTACAATACGCTTTCTGCGATCAACTGGAAGGCGCTGCAAACGAAATCTTACGAAATCAGCCGCATCGTGACCGCGTTGTCAAAATTTTACCGAACGGCCCTAAACAAAGGAGATGACTTCATYTCAATCCGCCATGAAGTGGAGAATGTGAAATCGTATTTGGACATCATGCTGAATACGAACGACAACAGCTTCGACGTCATGTACGATATTGATGAAGCGGTCTTCCAATACGATACCGTCAAAATGCTATTGCAGCCGCTGGCGGAAAATGCGATCATACACGGACTTAACCTAAAAGAGAAAGGAGAGGGCAGGTTAACCGTTTCTGTAAGCATGGGAGAAGGGACGGTTGAATTTGCCATTATGGATAACGGGCCGGGGATGGAATTGGATGTATTGTACAAAGTCAGGAAGATGCAGACATCTGGCTACGGGCTCCGAAATGTCAACGAGCGGATCAGGCTGCATTTCGGTACTGGCTACGGATTATCTGTGCAAAGCGATCCAGGGCACGGAACGACGATGAGCATTTCAATTCCGGTTCATACGAGGCAGTAGGTGCAGTCTTTGCATGGCGGGCGATGAACCGGACAAGAAAATGATATGGAAATCAAATAACTGATAATGATGCCCATTTTGTCACGTGCTACAATTATTTCACTAAATGAATGCGTATTCATTCAGCAAAAACAGCTGCAAGCGACCGTCATCATACTTTCCATTCTTTCGATGCTCATCGTCTATCCGTTTCTACAAAAGTGATTATAAAAAAGGAGAGGACTGAATTGAAAAAGAAGAATATGGCGTTATTCTTGTTTCTCTGTTTCGTCTTGCTCACCGCGATATTGGCTGGATGTGCGAAGGAGACCGATACGGGAGGGAAAGACGGATCGAAGCAAACGAAAAACGCTTCTAAAACCGGTAAGCCTGCCGAAAAGACGAAGCTGCACTTTTGGTCGTTTTATCCTGAACAAACGAAAATCGATGGCTATTACATGAATGTACTCAAAAATAAATTCGACTTTGACGCCGATTTTTATACAGCCTCGCCAGACACTTCAAAGGAAAAGCTGAATTTGGCGATTGCATCCGGCGATATTCCAGATTGGTGGAAAGGTTTGAGTTTCCAGGAATATGACATGTTGATCAGTCAGGACGTAGTAGCGGAAATCAAGCTGGAAGATCTGGAACAGTACGCCCCGAAATATTTAGCTTTCATCACGAAAATATTGGGGGACGATCCATTAAAGTATTTACGCAGAGACGGGAAGATCTACGGTTTGCCAGGATTATGGGATTTAGGCCCTACTGGGAAAGTTGTCGGCTTCCGGGAAGATTGGCTGAAGAAAGTAGGAGTGACCAATACACCGGAAACTCTCGAAGAAATGGAAGCTGCGTTGACGAAATTCCGGAACGACGATCCGGACGGCAATGGTAAGAAGGATACGTACGGACTTACTGGAACAGCTTCGGACACAAACGGCCTATTCGATTATGTTTTCGGAGCGTTTGGCGTTTATCCGGGAGTATTCACCGAAGAGAATGGCAAGATCGTTCGTGGTGAAATATTACCAGGTGCGAAGGAAGCTTTGACAGTATTGAGCCGTTGGTATGAGAACGAACTGATAGATCCTGAGTTTATTGTAAATAAAAGAAGCAATGTTCAGGATAAAATGGTTCAGGAAAAGGCAGGGGCTGTCTCGGATTATTGGTTTGGTCTCGCTCCGGATGGCGTATTTTGTTGTAACGATATTTATGCAGCGCTGCATAAGAAAAATCCGAACGCCAGCTTTGCACTTATACCCGGTCCCAAGGGGCCAGATGGAAAGCTCGGCATGGTGCAGGGGAACGCGCTGTTCGGCGTCGACATCATGTTCGGCAAACAATTGGAAAAAGATCACGACAAAATGATCAAATATTTGCAGGTATTCGAGTTCACTTCGTTCGAGATCGATGCGAAAATCGCAATTACATACGGAGAGGAAGGGAAAACATTTAAGAAGACCGCTGATGGAGACTACGAATTTATCCCGCCGTTCGACGATCAGAAAGAAAGATGGAAATATGGCTTTGACGGTGCCTACTCAATGCCCGGCGGCTGGAACGACGACTTCAACGCAGAATTGGTCGCTTTCAATACGAAAGACAAATCGTTGATTCCCGTTCGTAACAATCTGATTAATATGGGCAAGGGCAAGTACGATATTCTCGGCCCAATCGATAAGYCGATATTTAATGATTACAGGGAAAGGTTGGATAAACTGGCTATGCAAACGTATCTCGACATCATAACGGGCAAAAAACCAGTCAGTTATTTCGATAACTTTGTGGCCGAATGGAACAAGATGGGCGGCGACAAGGTGATGGAAGAAGCGCAGCAGGCTTATGAGAAGCTAATGAATCAATAAGAATAACTGGAAAAAGATTACAAATTGGATAGTGAGCATTCATTCCTATATATGCTTTTATATTCGAAAATGAGAGGAGTTGAAAAGCCTAGTTTAAGTTTTTAAACTGGGTGATGACTATGGGAATAACAATCAAAGATAAAAAAATTGTGATACAGAATGCATTTATTAAGAGGGAAATGGATATTTCGGAAGGTTTAACGACAACCGTGTTTCACATACGGCCAAACGGTGAGAAGAGAGGGGATGCTTGGTATCCCGTCTTCGCATTTGAAGGCTCGCTTCCCTTTGAAGCAGCGGTAATCGTTAATGGGCGCAGCTATGAAGCGGGTCCCTGGACGCACTTGAAGGAATGGCATGAGAGGCAAGGTTCTTTTGCGGTTACGCAGGTCGAGCAGGACAGAGGAAGATTTGGTGATGTGTTGCGCTTGTATTGTCGGGGACGCGAGGCGGATGTTCCTGTGGAACTCGTAATCGAATTTGAAATTGCGGATGATCTGCCGTTGTTAACGAAAACAGTTAAAGTAAACAACATTTCTGGGTCACCAGTAACCGTGGACAACGTAACTGTCGACATGGTGAGACTTTTTGAAGGCAAGGTCGAGTTGTCTGTCTTTAGTGACTATTATTGGAATATTATGAAAGACGAAGATTTTTATATGGGGTTTACGCGTCTTGAGTTTCCTAAGCCGATTGGCATGATGCYGCAGCCGGGCCAAAGCTTTGAGACGTTCAAGTGCTATGAGGCCGTTACTTCCGGCAATCGGGACGAAGCGTCCATTATCCTGCACCGACTGTATAAGAAAATCGCTCCGTGGATTACAGAAACGCAGATCAGGCGGGTCGTTGATGGTTGCTCTACTTACGATGAACTACTGCAAATTGCGGATCAGTCCGTAGCTGACGGCATTGAGTCAGTAGAACTTTTTCTAGGTCAACTGTTCACGAATACGGGTGATTACATCCCACGTGCTGATCTATTTCCGAACGGTGAAGAAGATATAAGGCGGCTGATCGACTACTACCATGAGAAGGGTTTAACGGTTCTTCCTTACTCATCCACGACTATTGCTTGGCATGGGACTCAAGTTTGCGAAGACCATCCTGATTGGCAGTATTTAGGTCCGGATGGCATCCGCTACAGCCCAGGAGGGCTTGGAAATATGTGCTACCAGTCACCTTGGGGCGATTATATTGCGGAGAAGCTACTTCACTTACTCGATTATTGTGGCTTTGATGGACTGGCTCTCGATGGACCGTATCACGGTCTACCGTGTCTGGCTGATGACCACAAACATGATACTCCGGAAAGCGTCGAATTCATGAACTGGATGTGGGAGAAGAAATTTTTCAAGGAAGTCACAGAGCGTGGCAAATTGCTGACGGCTCCGCAAGAAATGCAAGGGATGTTTCTTGGTATACACCAGAGACCTGGCGGCTACCGAGAGGAAGATCAGTTCACGATGGGCGGTATGCGTCTGGTGACGCAAACGAGAGCGTTTATGTTCGACTCTCGTTATAAAGACCCGTCATGTGCGACATGGACGTCTTGCAATCTCGAAACCTATCATGGCCATAGCATAGAGCCTTCAGAGGAAAATACAGCTACGTACGACCATGCGCTGGGTGGTATGTTCGGTTACGGGCACAGCGGGGTATTGTACGGGAAAGCTTGTTATATCGGGGAAAATACGAAGAAAATTTTTGAGAAATGGATTCAGTTCTACAAACGCTATCGGAGCACTTTGGCGGGCGAAATAGTTCACTTGGCGCGGCCTACCGGATTTGAACCTGATGCGGTAATGYACGTGTCGACGGAGGCAAGTGTACCTGCCGTTCTGGTAGTGTTTAACCCGATGGAAAAGGCTAGTAGCATCACACTTGAGCTGCCGCTGAAATATGCGGGCTTTACCGGAGGAGATGTGGCAGTCGTTGAACAGCTAGGGCCTATTAGTCTGGATAGTCGCGGACACGGTATGGTTACGCTGCAGCTAAAGCCTAATGAAATCATGACATTGGAGATCAACCGAAATGGGGGTCCAGCATGAGCGGCGACTGGAACCGTAGACTTGGACAAAACGATTGTAAACTAGCATTCTCTGTGACGAAGTTTGACGGTGTTGTCCCGGTTCAATCAGTGAAGACCGATTGTAATGAGCTAGGCAGCCAGCAGCAGATTAGGCTGGAACAATCGCTGTGGCAAATAAGCTGTTCGTTCACAGAAGTGGAAGCGAATGACAACGCGATAGATGTTAGCGCTACGTTCAAGGTTGTTGGAGGCTTCGTTAACGAAGCAGGTATTTCGGTCAATATAGAAATGGAACAGTGGTCGAAGGAAAACTATGTCCTGATGCCATCAGCGGCATATAATGGGAACCGATTCAAGGTGAGCGAACAGGTTTACCCGCCGATGCTGACCAAGGAAGATGAAATCGGGTTACACATTCCGACGACCATTACAGATGTACCTAGGTTGAATAACGACGAGGGTGTGTCCAAGATTGAACTGAGAACAGGGGATTTATCGACCCCTGCCGTCGGTTGTTTCAAGCGCGAGCAGAAGAAAGGTTTCTTCGTGTTGACCACGCAGGGAACATCGCTCGGCGATTCAGGAATCACGATGGAAGAAAATGATGACAGGACGAAAGCGATCATATCGCTTTCGGCTCCATCTGTTAGAAGTATCAAGTACAGCATGTGCAGTACAAAAGAAAAATCGGATGACCGTGGAGCCGATTTTCGCGAGAATGATGAAGTAACTTTGACATTTAGATTGTATTTCTTTGATTGTCCCGACATTCCAGCACTATTCGATTATTTTACAACCATTCGTAAAGACTTGACCGGCAGCACAAGCCTGCGCCATGAGATACCTTTCTCCGAGGCGTGGAATATTATCGAAGAGAAATACAACCAGTATAATTGGCTGGAAGATTACGGTTTCTATCGGTCATCGACATCGCCGGATGAGACTTTCGGGGAATGGCAAACGGGCTGGGTAGGCGGTGGTATCAGCACGTATCCTCAGCTTATGATCGGATCAGAGCTTTCAAAAGAGAGAGCACGTAAGACACTGGACTTTATGTTTAGTACCATACAGGCTCCATCGGGCTTCTTTTACGGCATGTATTGCAAAGGAAAGCTGCGCGGGGACGCATTTAGGGCGCATGATGAAACGAGCATCGTCCTTCTTCGAAAAAATGCGGATGCCATCTATTTTCTCGTCAAACAGTTCATGCTTCTGGACAAGATGCAGGAAGAGATTCCGGCTAGCTGGAAAGAAGGACTGATAAAGGCATGTGATGCCTTTGTACGACTATGGATTTGCAATGGGCAGTTCGGGCAGTTCATCGATGTGGATAAGGAAGAAATCGTCATCGGAGGGAGTGCGAGCGCAGGCGTTGCCTCCGCCGGATTGGCATTGGCAGGGGTCTACTTCGACCGGGCCGATTATTTGACAGTCGCGGAGCAGTCTGCCGCCCATTACTACAACCTCTTCATCAGACAAGGCGTATCGACCGGAGCACCAGGGGAAATTTGCCAGTGTCCGGATAGTGAATCGGCTTTTGCCTTACTCGAATCCTACGTAGTTATGTATGAAGCGACGGGAGCAGCCAAGTGGCTGAGAATGGCGGAAGAAGCAGCAAAGCTATGTTCGACTTGGAGCGTCTCGTACGATTTTGAGTATCACGAAGGAGCCGAATTTCGTGATCTTGATTTACGCGCAACGGGAGCTGTTTGGGCCAGTGTGCAAAACAAACATGCGGCGCCGGGAATTTGCACGTTTTCCGGAGATTCGCTATTCAAGCTTTATCGCGCAACTGGAAATCCATTCTACTTGGAGCTAATACGTGAAATTGCACACAACTTGCCGCAGTATCTTTCACGGGAAGATCGTCCGCTCCGCATTACTTGGGGGGGAAGTAAGTCTGACAAATTTTCTCCTCCAGGCTGGATGGGAGAGCGGGTCAATACGAGCGATTGGGAAGGAAAAGAGAACATCGGAGAAGTGGCAGGCGGTTCGTGCTGGTGTGAGGTTTCAATGATGCTGACCTACATTGAAGTGCCAGGTGTGTATATTCAGACCGATACGGGTTTTGTTTGTGCAATCGACCATATTGAGGCGGAAGTCGTTGAGAATAATGCATCAGAACTCTCTGTCTCCTTATATAATCCGACGAAATTTGCCGCTCACGTTAAAGTGTTTGCGGAGCTTGCCGATGATAGATCGAAACCAATGGGAGAACTGGGGCTCCTTGACTGTCCAACCGTGGTGATTGAACCATACTCCAAACAGATGGTTACTTTCAATAAGAACCGGGCGACGTYGTAACCATTGAAATCGAAAAGTTGGGACCTTATCGCTGTCGTCGATGAGGTCAGGGGTTCGATCCCCCTAGGCTCTACTATTTTAATAACGCCAAGACCCTTGGGAAACCAAGGGTTTTTCTAATTTTATCATAGAGTATAACTTAAGGAATTTCACCGTTTTTTTCACCTTTGGGAAAGAATCGAGTTGAATGTATTTGCGACCAATTATCAGCAGAATGGAGAGCATAACTGTATATATTCATTGTGGTTCTGATATCTGCAGACCCAAGGCGGTTTGAAATCGTGCCAATGGGATGCTGCGGCGCATCCATTATATACGGTCAACAACCATGATGATCACAATCCCTCTTGCAATGGACGCGGTATCTATTTGAATGGTCAAAAAAACGTAATGAATATCAAATAACTGATAATGCTGCCCAATTACCCTCATGCTATACTTTTTATAAGAAATGTATGCGCATTCATACGATCAACATTGAAGGAAATAGAAACGATGAGTAAATCGACAGCGTTAGCCACATAGCCTGATTGGGACGGCCAATCGAAAACTAGGAACACCTGAAGTATTTTTTAAAGGGGTATCATGCTGGGTGCTATGTAGGGTTAACCATAACACGTTAACTTTGATATAGAATAATTAACAAAAAGGGAGAGGGTTTTAAAATGAATAAAAAGAAATATGGTTTATTCGCAATCATTTTCATCGTTTTGATGATTACGCTGATGAGCGGATGCGGCAAAGGTTCAGATTCGGAAGGATCGAAGGACAAGGATCAAGCCGGCCAGTCCACTGATCTAGAAAGTAACGAAGGAAAATCGGGTAATGAAACAGAGAAAATGAAACTAAAATTCTTTACATTTTATCCCGATCAAACCAAGGTAGACGGATATGTCATGAACTTACTTGAAAATAAATTTAATTTCGAGGCGGAATTTATTGCATCGCCTAACGAAGCTCACAAAGAAAAGTTGAATTTAATGCTTGCTTCCGGGGATATTCCTGATTTTTACGGAGCGAGTAACTTTGAAGAATATGATAAGTTGATCAAACAAGGGGTTGTTGCTGAAATTAATCCCGAAGACTTGAAAACCTACGCACCTCGTTTTTGGGATTTCTTGCATAAAGTAGCCGGAGACGATCCTTTTATGAATACGAGGAGAGACGGCAAGATTTATGGTATTCCAGGACTTTGGGATTTGGGGCCTCATAATCAAGCGCTTGCCATTCGTGAAGATTGGCTGAAAAATGTGGGGATCACAAAAACTCCGGAAACTCTCGAAGAATTGGAAGAGGCATTGACAAAGTTTACTAACGATGATCCGGATCAAAATGGAAAAAGCGACACCTATGGACTTACTAGTACGGGCGACAGTCTGTTCAGCTTTGTGTTCGGCGCTTATGGCGTATATCTAGGAGCATTCACCGAGGATAATGGACAGATCGTCCGCGGTGAAATTTTGCCAGGTGCCAAGGATGCGTTAACGGTTCTGAATCGCTGGTATAAAAACGGACTTATCGATCCCGAATTTATTGTAAACAAAGATAACAATGTTCAGGATAAAATGGTTAACGAAAAGGCGGGAGTCGTCGGTTCGTACTGGTACACTTTCACTGAAGATGGAGTCTTTTGCTGCAACGATATCTATGCCGCACTCCACAAGAAAAATCCGCAAGCCAGCTTCGTTTTGTCACCAGGTCCCAAAGGTCCTGACGGCAAGTATGGTATGACGCAAAGCAACCCGGTGTACGGTGCGGTAACTGTGTTTGGAAATCAGCTGGAGAAAGATCATGATAAATTTATTAAATATCTTCAGTTATTCGATTATACGTCTTTCGATCCGGAAGCTATAATCGCTTTTAAGTACGGTGAAGAAGGAAAAACGTTCAATAAGACAGCTGATGGCGGATTCGAATATATTGAGCCATTTGATGATCAAAAAGAACGGCAAAAATACGGC
>NZ_JBFUHJ010000039.1:0-30965 GCF_056402455.1 Paenibacillus sp. P4_A7
TTTCACATGCCAACTCTACCTTTATGCTGGACGCTACGATAAAAAAAGCATTTAGACTCAATTTTGCTTGAGTCTAAATGCTAAGATTTTTACTAACTAAGTAAGAAAGACATATTATACTGTTGTTTGGGGAGATTCTTTACTGCGAGCATTTTTCTGAATAAGAGAAATTTGCCCGGAGTGAATCCCCGTGTGATACATTAGTCTACCTATAGCTTCTAATGGTGTCGATGTTCCGAAAGACGACTCAACAGGCTTATGCCATGCATCCTCAGGAAGCGCACGCATTGCTTCTAGCAAATTTTCGTTGGAAGATGTCAGCAGCTCAACTAATTCTTCTTTCCTAGTAGTAAGCGCCGCGTCATCACCTTTGCTCCAATTATCCTCCACCGGTTTACTCTTACCAAAAAACCAATCAGCAAACATATATTCAACTTCTGCGCTATGGCGAATTAGAGATTCAATTGTTGCCGAACCAATCTGCAAGCCGAGGTCCTGTTCAGGCAATTCCTTTACCGTCTTGTGGAAACGTTCTTGAATCGCCTGCCAAATCGGCAGCACTGTAGAATAAATCATTCGGGGTTCGCTCCTTTACACCGTTTCTTTCTTCTTATCAATTACAACATGTTCGAATTTATTCGCATCTACGTCCAGATCAAATGCCATGCCGAATCCTACAACATAACGGCCATCAACAGGAGTCATCTCAAACAACGAGAAATCAAGTCCGCGCAACAAATCCATCATTTTCGCACCGTGATCGTTATTGAACAATTCGAAGATATCCTCATGTCCATCATTGCCAATGTTGCTAGCTGTACAATTCCAACGCACCCGTTCTGTTGCAAACTTATTGTTGGTTTCGGACTCGTCAGCAATAAGCATCACATCAACAAAATCATTGCTTTCCATATATCTATAGTGATCGGCGATCTTGCTGATATATATGTAGAGCTTGCCTTCCTTCTTAACGAATGGCGCATAACTAATGAATGGCTTGCCTTCATCACCTATTAGACTCAGAATAACAATCTTGCGAGTCGCAATAAAATTCAAATAATTTTCCTTATTTTTCTCCAAATCAACTGGTTTTTTCAAAATAAACCCTCCATCAATCATATTCTTGCCTTCATTTAACTACCTAACCGTACTTAATAAATGGATTCGCGGCTTCATCTCAGAAGGAATATATTGAATCTCTGAATCCATCCGATAAACCTTTCGGATCATATCCGTTGTCATGACTTGATTCGGCGTGCCGCTCATCGCCTTTTCCCCAGCCTGAACGACAACAACACTATCACTGTAACGAGATGCTTGATTAAGATCATGCAGAACCATCACAACGGTCATGCCCATATCTCGGTTAAGCTCTCGAATGAGCTCTAGTACTTCATGCTGATGAGAAATGTCCAAGAAAGTCGTCGGTTCATCTAGCAACAGAATTTTCGGACGCTGCGCAAGAGCCATAGCAATCCATGCACGCTGTGATTCACCGCCGGACAAAGAAGCGACCGTTCGGTCTTTGTATTCTGTCATATGTGTCTTATCAAGCGCCCAACTAACGATTTCCATGTCATCATGATTTAATTTTTCGAACCATTTCTTATGAGGATATCTACCATAAGAGACAAGATTGATCACCGTCATATCACTCGGCGCTTGGTTTTTCTGACTAAGCATGCACATTTTACGAGCAACTTGTTTGGCAGTCATTGTTTTCAAGTTTGTACCATCGAGCACCACTGAGCCTGTATGATAAGGAATAAGACGCGATACTGCTTTGAGCAAAGTAGATTTTCCTGAACCGTTCGGTCCAATTATAGACATAATCTCACCTTGTTTAACGGAGAAGGAGAAGTTGTTGATGATACTTTTCTGCTCATAGCGTATGGACACAGAATCAACAGTAAACATGTTAGAATGCCCTCCTTCTCATTAGGTACAGAAAATACGGTGCTCCGATAACAGCCATGAGTATACCGGAAGGTATATCTAGAGGTGAGAACAAGGTACGTCCTCCCGTATCGGCAATTAACAGAACAAGTGCTCCTAGTGCCATACTCATTGGCAACATAAACTTATAATCAGAACCAACCAGCATTCTAGCCATATGCGGTACGATAAGACCAACAAATCCAATCATGCCAATAGCCGCTACAGAGATAGCAGCTAAGAATACAGCCAATAACGACAATAATATACGAATTCGATTTACATTTTCGCCTAGATTAGATGCGACTTGGTCGCCCAGCCGTATAATATTCGCCTTGCGAATAGCGAATATGGATAATATCCAACCGACAACCGCATAAGGGAAGACCATCGATAGGGCTATATTCCCTTTCGCTGCGAGACTGCCGTTAAGCCATTGAACCGCGGCTGGGAGCCGATCACTGTACATAATCGTCAAAAATCCAATTACTCCCCCGCACAAGGCATTCACCGCTACGCCAGATAATATGATTGTAATCGGTGAAATGCCATTCCGTCTCCATGCCAGTGCATAAACAATAGTTGCAGCTACTAATCCCCCGACAAAAGCGGCAATCGGAATAAATTGCGTGTATTCAGGTGCCGCCAGCATAATGACAAGCACACAAGCAGCTGCACCGCTGGTCACGCCCGTCAAACCAGGATCAGCTAGCGGATTACCCATTACAGCTTGCAAAAGCGCGCCCRATACCGCTATATTCGCACCAATGATCAGTGCCAGTAATACACGCGGCAATCGAATTTCCCATATGATTGTGGCATTAACCGCTTTGGATGTTGAACCAAATAACGTTTTTAATATTTCAGGTATCGAGATGGGCACACTGCCTAGTCCAATTGCGATTATCGCGGCAACGATTGCAAGTCCTAACGTTAAAATAACAATCAGCCTGCTTCGAGATGTATTTATCACATGCTATCTCCTCTAGTTATTCATAGAAATAATTAGCGATTTCAGTCAGAGCCTTCTCGGCATTAATGATTGAGGTTACGCCAAAAGTACTGTAATCCAAAATATGAATTTTATCGTTTTTATATGCTGAAAGTTGAGTCCATGTGCTGTTCTTCTCTACTTCTTTCTTAAACTTATCTTCTGACGCACCATGATCGCCTGAAGCGAGTACAAGAATAATATCAGGATCAGCTGCTACTACGTTTTCCATATTAATAGGAGAGTAAGCTTCAGTAACTTTTAACACTGAAGTGGCAATATTGTCTGCACCAAGCTTCTTCACCAAGCTGCCTAAGTAAGAACGTTCACTCATCACCATGAATGAATCCGAAGTTCCGATTACCAGCATAACGCTCGGCAATTCCTTGCCTTCAGCTTGTTTAAGCAATTCATTTTCCTTTTCCAATATCTTGATCAATGCCGCATTCATCTCTTCGGTTTTATTAAAATAAGTTCCCAATACTTTAATGCTAAGTTTCAAATCATCGAATGATTCTGTTTTTAAATATGCTTTTGCTAAATCAAGGCCTTCTAAGTTTTTGTCTATTGTGCTGCGAAGTGACTCAGCGCCAAGAATCAACCCTGGCTCAAGCTTAGTCATTATCTCAAGATCCGGTGCCATCGGTGAGCCAATTCGCTCAATCGTGTCAAAATCTGCTGGAATGGGATTAGTGGACGTTGGCACGCCTACAGGAGTTATACCAAGCAAGTAGAGCATCTCTGTTAATGGAACTGATGTCGTAACAATACGATCCGGCACAGTAGAAGGGAATTGACCTAATGCTTCCTTGAACAATGCTTCATCGACACCATCGTTCTCTAAACTATATACAGCGTCAGTTTTCTCGGCTGTGTTACTTTCATTCGTTTCCTTATTTGGAGAATTTGTTGCCGCCTCGCTTTTAGGCTGATTTTCCGCTGTATTGGTCGATGAACATGCCGTCATCACACTAAAAGCACCAATAAGCATTAGCAATAATAACTTTTTCAAAATTTACCCCTCCACATATGTATGTTTTTGATAATCATTTACCAATTTAAATGATAATGATTTTCATTGTCTCTTTCGGTTATTATGATAATGGTTATCACTATCATCTGTCAAGCAAATTATTGGAAATCTTGTCACGTCAATCCTGGGGTATCGTTTTGGGTGCTTAATGAGGACGATTCCGCTCACTCAGTTAGTGCAATATATGAACAATTTTAAGAAATTATAAGACGAAAAAGAGCGGGACAAAGCCTATATTAGACTTTACCCCGCTCTTATCGTTATAGTTAGAGAGCTAGTTTCCCTTCAACTAGTTATTACTTCGTAACATCCTCACATTGAGATTTTATAGCTGTGAGAAATTGATTTTCATTAAATAGTTCATTTATGATACTTCCCTCAATTGAAAAGGGAAATGCCCATCTTAGTAGAACTACGAACCATATGTAAAATTGCAGCGCCTTCGGCGTCTTTCGGACGCTGAAGGCGCTTTGCGGGAGAAATGTAAGCTAAGGTACGAAGTAACCATCGTTTCCGACCGCATTTTGCCTATGGTAATTCCGGAAGAAAAATGCTTTTAATTTATAAGTCGATTGTGGATCCACACCAATGCTTACAAATGGAATGACTAAGACGGTATTCCAACGTTCACTTAATATGACTGAATTGCCTGGAGTGATTTATTCCGTTCCCAAACATTCCAAAGCATGCAAAGCAACCGACAGGCTCGCATAATCACCTACCTGTTCATTAAGACCTGCGGGCACAACCTGACATACAGACAAAGCATAACTTAATGCCTCACGTTCCAATTCTTCCATAACTATTGGCTCTAAAATATCTAGCTGTCTACCATAAATACTGCCAATCACAATACGCTCCGGATTAAGAATGTCTACCAATAAAGCGAGTCCTCTCCCTAGCTTTCGGCCTACTCGTTCATAAATTTCTAAAGCAAGTGAATCTCCTTGCTGGGCAGCATCTCCAACCTTCTGAGCCGTGATCATGGACAATTCTTCTGCGAATCTGCAGAAGGATGGCCAATGGCCCGCTTGAATACTTTGCTGAGTCATAGCTTTCGCTAACTGAGCGATTCCGCCTCCGCTGCAGAAGCCTTCAAAGGAGCCTGCTTTACCATAACCAACAGGCCCTGTGTCTTCCATCCTCATATGACCTACTTCACCAGCCATATCATTCGTACCACTATATAATTTACCATCTAATATGAGTCCTGCTCCCATGCCCGTACCAAAGGTAAGAAATATCATATTGCTGCAACCTTTGCCTGCCCCCCATTTCCACTCTGCTAGAGCACAAGCATTGGCATCATTTTGCAATCCCACAGTTACCTGATATTGCTGTTTAAACGGCTCTATGATGTCAATCATATCCCAATTCGGAAGATTAGGCGGTGACAGTATAAGCCCTCGCTTGCTATCTAATGGACCTCCACAGCTAATTCCAATGGCTTCAAGGGCGTCGTGGCTATAAGTTTGAAGCAATTCTTCTAAAGTAGCCAGCAATTTGTGAATCGTTTCTGTGGGAGTCGAAGGTGTTAGAAAGCTGCGTTTGACGATTACCTCTATTTCATCATTCACCAGCTTGCCCAAGCTTACCGAGCATTTAGTGCCCCCAATATCAATTCCAGCTAAAATTCTCATAATGGAAAAAAGGCCTCCTCATAAAAGGTTCACTTTCTCTTCATCAAACACATAAGATAACCCATCAGTCAAAAGCCTATGTTGAAATGAAGGGTAGGAAATAAAAGTGGCCGTTTCTTATATGGACTTTACATCTCCATCCGTACAGTTTTCGTACGATGTGAATACCAACACTTTTTTCAAGAAAGATAACTCAAATTTTATTAATGTACTTTCCATTAACCAACTAAATACGTTAGGCAATGTTTCTCTGCTAGATATTTTTCTAAGCACAGGTAACGTAATTGAGCCCCATACCCATCAAAATGCTACCGAATTAGTCTATTGTATTTCAGGCGCAGCAGTTGTTTCCTTAATTAATCCATTCACGAAAGAACTTCTCAATTTCCCTATCACTCCTGGACAAGTGGCTAATGTGCCTCAGGGCTGGTGGCATTATGAAATTGCTTCTGTCGACAATACACATTTACTAGCCATATTTGATGCTCCGGTTCCAGAATTCATAGGTGCTTCCGATTTATTACGATTAACGCCTGCCAATGTGTTTGCTCATACGTATTGCCTTAATGAGGAACAAGTAAAGGAAACATTTGCTCCTATTACAGAAACCGTAGTCATCGGACCACCTCTCCATTGCAATCAAAATAGAAAGCAAGATCAATCGTCAGCAAATCCATCACATTCGAATCAAACTTACTACAACCAACCGTATGGACATATGCCGTATCAAAATTTTAATTACGCGCAGCAGCAGCCTGTTATCGGCAATGGCTGGAGATATAGGTAAATCAATTACCGCGAGAAGGCCGCTTATTTACAAAAAAGATACTGAGAAGGATGAACACAAGCCCTATCAATAATGAAAAAGTAAATGGCTCATTTAAGAATAGAGTACCTGTCAGTATGGCTATTAAAGGGATAAGAAATGTAAATGAAGCCACCTTGCTCGCTTCGCCGGAATCCATTAGCTTATAAAACACTAACCAGCCGATCGCAATAACAAATATCGAAATAAATAACAAAGTCATAATAAAAGCTGGCTTCCAAGTTACGTCGGACCAGCTTTCAACACTAGTTCCCAATGCGGTCATGAACAAGCCGCCAATAAGCAATTGAAGTGTCACAAGCCAGATTGGGTCCACGCGGGACCCCGTTTTTTTGACATAAATCGTTCCTAAAGCCCAACTAAGTGCTGATCCCAGTGCTAGCAAAATGCCCGTTACTGAAATATGACCGGACAAGCCTCCCGCTCCACTGCAGATAATGCCCACCCCAGCAAAACCAAGAATAAGCCCCCCAATTTTAAAACCGTTCATACGTTCGCCGAGCCACATCCATGAAAATATGCCGACCAGTACCGGTTGAAGAAACACAATGGCTGAGAAAAGTCCTGCTGGCAAATATTTTAGGCCTATGGTTTGAAGTCCGTAATACAAAATGACATTAACTAGGGCTGATATCAAATAAATCATCCACGTACCTTTAAAATGCAAACTTTTATATCTAGGAATAGCAATTATCAATAGTAAAATGCCCCCCAGAAGCGTTCTTACTCCTGAGAATAGTACTGGCGGTATATACGCCAATGCGAATTTTGATAAGGGCCAATTTATTCCCCATACGATAATTAAAAAAGTGAGCAGCAAAATGGTTTGCAGCCTCGTTAGCTTTTGCATGAATTAATCCCCTTGATGTCAGATTCCCAAAAAATAAGCATAAAAACTATCATACGCTCCTTTATTCGAGTTATCAATTGCAATTATTATTCACAAAAAAACCACATCAATGATGTGGTAAAATGTCACGCTTATTTTAAGACTTCCTTATATCGATTCCCTTTATATCCACTAACCTCCGACATCACATCGCTAATGCTTTTCCCTTGTTCTCTCATATCGTCTATATAAAAATCTGCTTTGATTCTACCCTTATGAAGAATGATTGCCCTGTCGATGACATGTTCGATTTCTTCAATTAAATGTGTGGTAAGAAGTACGGTTTGATCACTTTTTAAGTTGGAGACCATAAGCTTCAAAAAATCCTTTCGAGTAAATATGTCCTTACCCTGAAAGGGTTCGTC
Source organism: Paenibacillus sp. P4_A7 (assembly GCF_056402455.1). Taxonomy (NCBI): domain Bacteria; kingdom Bacillati; phylum Bacillota; class Bacilli; order Caryophanales; family Paenibacillaceae; genus Paenibacillus; species Paenibacillus sp. P4_A7. Next base: position 7,680 of record NZ_JBFUHJ010000039.1, read on the forward strand.
CAGCAACATATATTTTGCTGATTTGGAGAAGCCAGCGCTGATTTCGAGCATTAGCTTTTGCCCTTTGGAAAAGGTTTTTATTTTTCGCTCCGGTTCCAGTCCGTAAAAGCTAATGAGCTTGTCATAATGCTTCCTATCAAATTTATAATAAAAGCCAGCTAGAAAATCCGCGTATTGATTTGGTGTCAGGTCAGGAAGAAAGCTGCCCTCCTCCGTAATAAATGCAATATGATCATACTGCTCTGTCACAGGCCTTCCTTCTAATGTAATACTTCCGTTCTGAATCTCTCCAATTCCCATGATTGACTTTAACAGTGTTGTTTTTCCGCTGCCATTTCCCCCAAGAATCCCTACTATTTCACCATTATTTATTGTAAGGCTGTCAACGTATAAGTACTCACTGCTGCCTGGGTAGCGCTTTTCTACATATTTCAACTCAATTGGTCGTATCCAAATCCGCCATGCTGAGGAGTCAAATTCATTGCTCTTATGTTATCTTCGTTCATATCGGTAATGAGTTCACCATTATAGATCATTTTCGATGTTTGATACACATAAATCATAAACCGTTTAGGAAGCACGACATCATACTGGAACTGGCTGAGAAGTGTACCGATTAAAACTCATATTTAGAATATTGTGTTCGTTATCGTTGAATGCTTCATACTTTTCAGAGTACGTCTCGCCGTTTGGATTTGCCCCCCGCTAAGAAGAAATTCGGTAACTTCGCTTCTCCCAGCTGCTCTCCGCTTTCACTATCATATGCGCGAATAATAAGCTCATTATCTTCCACTAAAATGAGTGCAAGACTGCTGCCTACTGCCTCCAAGCCGAGAATTTCAATGCTTGAATTGAAGCCGGTCTTATTTTTATCGAGACTTATTACAGTAACAATTCGAGCTTACTTCCCGCTGTCACCCGTTATTGCCCTATAGCCCCAATTATCAGAAAATTTCAGCTCGTATATCCCATTGTTACCCGTATAATCCGTTGTTGTAGGTAGTGTGAAATAGACCTTCTCTCCAATATTAGCAAGCCCATATTCAAGATGATTTGTATAGGTGAAGGAATTATCATTATCGTTCTCATTCAGGCTAGATTTTTGATAGTTAACTGGCAGATTTACGGTTGCAGTGCCAGCTGGAATCCAAGCGGATCGAACTCTTTTGCTCGCAACGACTTCAAAAACTGGACCGCCATTCGAAATATAATATTCCACGCCATTTATTAATTTGGCACCCCATGTAAGTGGTTGATTCGGGGCTGCATACATCGGCTGATCGAATAGCTCCGTATTCGTTTTCACAAGCCCGCTTTCAATTCGAAAGCTTGTTTGGTGATATCCATCCCTCAGCTCCCCGCTGATCACTGCATCTTCTATCGCTTCTCTAGAACCTTGCAAATCCCTTACATAAAATGTTCCTTGATCCTTCTTTGCATATATACTCGTGGACATAACGACTATGATGATAATCGCCGCCGTTAGTGCAATTAGAACAGAATGCTTTTTCAGCTTACCCATAACTTCCCCCCCCTTTCTCAAGCAATGGCCCCATTTTTTATGAGCTTGATGCTATGCCACATGAAAAACCCGCTAATTAAAAGCAGTATTATACTGCTTGGATACAAATGACTTGGAGTGACGATATGCAAAGATTCACTCATGCGATAGCTTAGTACCTTAAGAACAATAATAACTGCTGCTCCGATGACGGTAAGCCACCAGTACCTCTTGCTCCGCTCGCATAAAGCCCCATAGTATAAACTTGTTACGATTGTAAGTAGGATACAAATAGAGGATAAGACTCCGCTAAAGCTAAAAGGCATGATCATTCGAAAAAAATCTGAACGAATAAAGGCAAGAAATAGTCCATTAGCCATGGAAAACTGCCCCTCGCCATAGCTTTCTATCTTGGACAATACGAGCTCATAACCTAGCTTTATACTGATGAGCTGTGCTCCGAAAAGTAAAAGCAGACAAATTACAAAGACAGTTAGCTTACTAAAGTAGATCGATTCACGCCTTACAGGCAAAGATAAGTACATATATATACTTTTGCTGCCCCAGTAGCTGGCATAAATCGTTTTCAAGAAAAAAACGCATGCTGCTGCTAAACAAACGAGGAATACAAGGATAGAACCTGATGAGGCATAAATATTTTCAAACCGTTCCGTAACCGAATATTCATTATAATCTTTCACGGCCGAATACAATAAATAAAGGGGAACAATGATTGCAACGATGCACAGTAAAATAATCGCCCTGAACCACGTTGAAAATTCATACTGCAGTAATCGATAATAGGCTTTCATGAAAACACCTCGATTGTATTATAGTGTTAGTACAAAGTCCTCAAAAAAATACTATTCCCAAAGCTCGCTTATAAGCTCAACTACCTGCTTGAAAGATAAATGAATGTCCTTAGCTGAACCTATGAACTCCTTGACTAGCTCATGAGTAAGCTCAGCCTCAATACGTCCCAAAATAGCATCATCAACGAATATTACGCTTCCTTGAGTGCTGCTAGTGCGTACATAACCTTCATCCTCCATAAGCTTAAATGCCTTTTGTACCGTATTCGGATTAATGTTCAGCTGCGCGGCTATTTCCCGCCTTGACGGCAGCTTATCTCCTGAAACAGCATTCTTGAGTAATATTTTCCTCTTCACATACAAGGCAGCCTGCAAGTATACGGGCTCTCTCGTATTCAACTTCAATTCATAAAAATTTAGCACGTACACATCACCTGCCTTATCACATGATTGTATTATTCCACTAGTACAAATAAATTGTAAATAAGTTACAAACCTAAGTTGCAATGCTTCATGGTTCGATCTTTAAGACAATACTTTGTCAATCGTCTCGAGGACCCTTTCTTTATGGATTGGCTTTACTATAAAGTCTTTCGCGCCAGCTATAATCGAGGCGATAACATAACTCTTCTGACCCATGACCGAGCACATAATCACTTTAGCTTTCGGATCGTACTTCTTTATTTCCAGCAATGCTGAAATCCCATCCATTTCAGGCATCGTAATATCCATCGTCACCAAATCAGGCTTATACATCTTATATAATTGAACTGCCTCGCTACCATCACTTCCTTCGGCAACCACCTCATAACCGCTGGATAGGAATATGTTCTTGAGTACTTCCCTCATAAACTTGGTATCATCGATGATCAGGATTTTGGCCGTCATTATATTCTCCTCTGTTTAGCGACTTCTATGGCATTCTATCAAACCTTTCTCACAAATATCTCAAAAGACCAATACTTCAATTTTCTATAGGATGTCGGAGTGAAGACGCCCTGGTTCTAATTAATATTAAAATTAAATTCACATTTTGAAACTAATGCGAGTCTTCATGGGCTTTGAGCGGATTTAGTTTCAGAATCTGCAGTTAATCCATCGGAAAGAGGTCACGGAATGCACTGACACCATAATTAGTTTCACATCATGACACTAAATCGCAACTCATCCTTTAGCGGCTTCATTTAATTTCAAATATTGAACCTAATCAGTCACGGGAAGGAGGCGGACACAGAAGCCCGAATATGTAAACATTCAAAGTTCTCTGAGATACTCTCGGATATGGCACGGTATTTGTATAAATACTCGGAGAGTCGCTCGGATAAGTGGCGCGGTATTTGTGTAAATAGAGGCAAATAGCCTCATCTTATTAAGACCCTTCCTTCACCTTTAAACAATTAGGCGAATATCCTACATCAACCTACAATAATGGAGGATCCTTCGATGATTCCGAAATACCCTTACTTCGGTCAAGATACTAAATGTAAGCAAGTGCCCATTACGTTTCCACCCCAACATCAAGACACACAGCCTGGCTTGGAATATATAATGAACCCTATTCCGATATCCGATAACCCTGAATATAAAGGAAGCGGAAAGCTAACCGACAAAGTAGCTATTATTACAGGGGGAGACAGTGRCATTGGCCGCGCTGTCGCCATTGGATTTGCTAAAGAAGGTGCTGATGTAGCCATTGTCTATCTATACGAACGCCAAGACGCGGAAGCGACGCGGCAGATGGTGGAGAAATACGGTCGTCGTTGTCTGCTGATCGAGGGTGATCTGCGTTATCCGGATTTCTCTATTGAAGCAGTTCGAAGAACAGTAGAGCATTTTGGAAAAATAAATATTTTAGTACTTAATCAAGCAGTCCAGTTTCCTCAGAAGTGCATTATGGACATCACAAACGAACAGCTGGAAGATACTTATCGTACAAATATTTTTCCTCACTTTTATATGACTAAAGCTGCACTTCCTTATCTTTGTTCGGGCAGCTCTATAATTAGTACAGCATCCGTAACCGCTTATGCGGGGGCACCGCTTTTGGTCGATTATTCTTCAACAAAGGGAGCTGTTGTCTCTTTTACCCGTTCCTTATCCCTACAATTAGTAAGTTGTGGAATACGCGTCAACGCTGTAGCACCAGGACCAATATGGACGCCGTTGATCGTCTCCAGCTATTCAGCGGAATATGTGAAAACCTTTGGTTTAGAGACGCCTATGAAACGAGCAGGACAGCCGTTCGAGCTCGCTCCGACATACATTTATTTGGCTTCGGACGATTCGTCTTTCGTTACAGGTCAGGTTCTGCATGTCAATGGTGGTGTCATGACGGAAACCTAATAGACGAGAAACGGTGTTAGTTAAGTAACGAAAAGACCTCCCGCCTAATGAATACAGGCGAAAGGTCTTTTCGTAATAAGGGAAACTCTATTGTTGTTTTGCACGAAGCATTTGTTGCAGCAGTTGTTCTACATCTTTCTCGGGAAAAGCTGCTAATAACGTTTCTTTAAAGGTTCCTTGTGCTTTGTCGATCTTGTCTTGACCTATCTGCGTCAAAGAGGTATAAATGCTTCTGCGATCATTATCGCATGCATGTCTTTGCAAAGCTCCACAGCCTTTTGCTTCAAATCGGCTGACAAGTCTAGATAAAGCGCTCTGGCTTAAACCAACCAATGACTCCAACTCTTGCAATTTCAGCTTTTTCTCAGATGCCTCAGACAAAAATAACAACAAATAAAACTCTTTTAAAGATAAGTCATGGTTCTCTTGCAATTTAACTTCTAACTCATTCGATACGCTCATTTGTATATGCGATAATGTCAACCAGTTAGTTATAAGGTCATTGTTAAGGATATTTTTCATCTTACAATTCCTCTCCAAAGCATAAAGCCGTTGATGAATTTATTGATCTTTCCTTATGATAGTATAACATTAGAATAATCAATAAACGACTACACCTTTATGTTTTCATAACTCGCATAAACACAATACCGATTTACTATTACTTATCTTTTAGTTCTGGGAAATCCTAATCCATATTGTTTTGGAATATCTGTTTCTTTACCAAGTTGAACTGCAGCCTCCAACGCCCAATAAGGATTTCTCAGCATTCCCCTTCCTACCGCAACGAGGTCGGCTTCTTCATTGCCGATCACTGAATTCGCAAGCACCGGTTCATCCAATCTTCCGACCGCAATCACAGGTACATTCAAGTTCTGCTTAAACTCCCTAGCCAATGGAACTTGATAAGCTGCATGTGTGCCTGGCTTCCCAGCAGCTGCAATAGGCCCTTCGCCGCCTGCGCTGATATGGAAAATATCTGCTCCCGCTTCCTTGTACGCCTTTCCGAGCATCAAACTCTCGTTAATGCCATATCCGCCTTCTACATATTCCTTAGCGGAAATACGCATGATTAATGGCATATCTGCAGGCATTTCACTTTTGGCCGCAAGAATGACTTCTTTACCGAATAAGGTTAGATCTTGACCATATTCATCGGTTCTGCGGTTTGTTATAGGCGAATGAAACTGATGAATGAGATAACCATGTGCCCCATGAAGCTCAATGACATCAATTCCCGCTTTGATAGCACGTTGTACACCCAAACGGAATTTCTCGACCATTCCTTTCACTTCTTCAGTCATTAGTTCCCTAGGCGTTTTAGAATCAGAGTTAAACGGAATGGCAGATGGAGCTACAGGAACTGCTGCATCTTCCGCTTTGCGTCCCGCATGGGCAATTTGTATGCCCACTTTAGCGCCATAGGAATGGCAAGCCTCAACAATTTTTGCCAACGCTGGAATCTGATCATCGGACCAAATTCCTAAATCATAATCAGAAATACGGCCATCAGGCTCAACGTCTGTCATTTCAATAATAATTAAACCCGCTCCACCGATTGCTCGACTCACATAATGTATATAATGCCAATCAGTAGCGATTCCATCTTTATTCGTTACAGAATATTGGCACATCGGAGGCATTACCACACGATTTTTCAGTTTTAGCCCCATCATTTCATAAGGTGTAAATAAATCCTTCATGATATCTCTCCTCTTTATAAAAGATCTATATTCAGTATGCTCATGTACACTAAAAGTCAATAAAATATTAAATGCATGCACATGCATATATTATAATATATTAAAAGTGGAGGCAGCTGTCAACCATAAATAAGTTCCTGTTCGAAGCGAAGAAATATGAATATGATGAAATGGCTTAATATAAAAAGTGAAAATCCGAACGTCTATAATCTCGTTCGGATTTTCTGCATTTAGCCCTCTCATTTATTTAGCTAGCTCTAACCTCAGATTTCACTACTACTTCAGTGTTATTAATTTGTAGCTGCACACCGATCATAACCATAATTACAACGAGCATAGTCACAAGAGCAGGTGTAAAACTTCCCATTTGGTCATATATCAAACCAATAACAAGTGGCCCCATTGCACCTATAATATATCCACCACTCTGGGTCATCGCCGACCACGCCCCTGCTTCTTCAGCTGTTTTCGTTTCAACAATCGGCAGCATTAAAGCAAGCGGGAATAAACCACCTGCACCTATGCCAAGGCATATTACGGCAGGCATCATGGGCAGATGCAGCAAAAGCATAATAATACCAACAAGTTCAAATAAACTGCAAAGCACTAGAAACAGTTTACGATTGCCAAATCGAGTTACTATTGATGGCAGCGTCATAGCTACCGGTATTTGCACGATTGTAAAAATGGTAAGCAGCATAGCAGCACTTGATTTACTATAGCCGAAGTTATGGGCAATTGGAGAAATCCAAGCTGTTACGGAATAAAACATACTCGACATTAACCCAAAAAACAGGGTCATCTTAAGTGCTTTCTTATTGTGAATAGGAAGCTTGGAACGTGCTGTGCCTCCCGCTATTTCCTTGCGTTTAATAAGCCCTGCCCAAATAATTAAGGCAACTAACCCCATTAATGCCCAGCAAGCAAGTGTTAAGGACAGGCTGTGATTTGTCCGTGTATAAATTGGAATGGAAAACGCCGAAGCTATTCCTGCACCTACTGTCATCGATACAGAATACACGCTCACAACTCCCGGATTTTTTGGGAAATACTTTTTGATGAATCCTGACAACAATGGTCCAGCTATACTGATGCCCGTACCTGCAATAACAGCGGTTATAATCAGCATAGCTCCCGAACTTCCAACTCCTCGTAAAGCAGTTGCGACCGTAATAAGAATTAATGCTATAAAAATAGTACGTTCTAGCCCTAATCGATCCCGAATGCTAGTCGCCATAACAGCAAACACGCCCATACATAATACCGGGAGCGTAGTCAATAAGCTTGCCGTTAGGCCGCTCATACCTAAACTTGCTTGTATTGTCTCCAATAAGGGAGCAACGGATGTAATGGCCGGTCTCAAATTCAATGCCGCCAAAAAAATAGCAAGTAATAAGTAAAATTTTCGCATCAGTGTCACTCCTCTATTCTTTCATTCTAAGTCACTTGAGTATAGAGGCTGACCCAACATTGATCAATACTATCATTTCTATTATAATAATAGTAATTAACTATTATATTAGGAGTATTTAAATGGACACACGACATATACACTATTTTTTAGCCGTTTGCGAGCATCTTCATTTTACGAAAGCAGCCAATGAACTTGGTATCAGTCAACCAACGTTAAGCCAGCAAATTCGTGTACTAGAAGACGAGCTTGGAACGCCGCTTTTTGACCGAGTAGGCAAAAAAATTGTTTTAACAGAAGCTGGGTCATTGCTGCGCGTGCATGGAGGGAAAATGCTTCAAGCAGAGCAGGATGCAAAAAAAAGTATACTTGAGCTCTCTTCAGGAGACCGAGGAACTATCCGTCTCGGAGTTCTCCCTTCAGATTTGGATTTCCAACTAGTACCCTTGTTTATTCATTTTCATCAGAAATTTCCTGCTGTACAGCTTCAAGCCTTTTCGACTCTCCGTATCCAAGAAGAGGTTCTCGGTAATAAGGTGGATATTGGCATTGGACTAAGAAGTACATCGGACACTCGATTAGTACAAGTACCTCTTGGTTCGGAACCTTATCATTTGCTTGTTTCCACCACAAATTCGCTAGCTGACAAGAAGGAAATAACGCTTCATGAATTAGAGCATCTTCCCATTGTTATGTATCCAAGAGGCTTTCTTGGTCGGGAACTTGTTGAGGACATCTGCAGAGAGCATGGTTTTGCTTTAACGACTGTAATGGAAACAAGTACAGCTACTTCGCTTCTTCAACTCGTCCGTGCTGGTATAGGCGCTACGATTCAGCCTAGGAATGTGCTGAAAGGTTTACCGAATCACGATGATATCGTATCCATTCCTATTACTGAACATACGCCATTTCGCCATTTAGAGCTTGTATATCGTTCCGACCGTTTTATAAGCCATGCCCAAAAACAGCTGGCAGAATGGCTCAGCGATTTTTTCCACTCCTATTTCGCTGATATCCTGCCTCTCAAAAGCAAATAAACAAAATACGGGGCACCGATCAACGATGTAATAATACCTACAGGAATTTCTATCGGCGGCATTACAATACGTCCCACCGTGTCGGCAAGAACAACTAAAGCTGCCCCTAGTACAGCTGAAGTGGGCAAGCTCAGACGAAAGTCAGATCCGACCAATAATCTTGCGAGATGAGGGATTATTAGACCGATAAACCCAATCGTACCAGCAACCGCCACCGCACTCCCAGCTAACGAAACTGCGATAATAATCATCATCAGCCTTGTCCGATTAATTTTCGAACCTAAGCCGACTACTGTATCTTCACTTAGCAGAAGAACATTTAACTGACGGTAACTCAGTAGGGCTGCTATTGTGCCTACAACTGTCCATGGCCATATAAGATCCACATGCTCCCATGTGCGAGCATATAAGCTGCCTTTGAGCCAGACAAGTGCCTGCGCCGCAGTTGGGGCAAACTTCACAATCATTAATGTGATAAGAGCCTGTAAGCCACTGCTCACAGCGACTCCGCAAAGCACAAGGCGATCAGGTTTAATTCCTTTTTTATATGCCAATAAGAAAATAAGCAAACCCGCACATATTGCACCGCCAAACGCGAAGAAAGGTAGCATATTTTGTGAAAATTGAGGAAATGCCAGTATGAGGATGACCGTGGCCAACCCGCCTCCGGCGGTTATCCCGATGACATCGGGTGCGGCAAGAGGATTTCTTGTGACACCTTGCAGCATGGCACCGGCTATTGACATGTTGATACCAATACATATGGCAATAATCAGACGTGGCAGCCGATAATCAAAAACAATACCTTCTCTCTGGCTAATCTCTTCTACTAACTGACTAAATGGAATGTTTACAGCCCCGAGACGCAAACTGAGCACGATAAAGATGAGTAAGAGTAGACTGCCTACAAAAATAGTAAGCCTAAAACGCTGTTTTTTATTATTCATTTAACTATCCCCCTTTTTCCGCCGCATCAGATATAGAAAGAAGGGGGTACCTAGAAGAGCAGTAACAATTCCAACAGGTGTATCTGTAGGATACAAGACCCATTGCCCGCCTATATCAGCGGCAAGGAGCAGACAAGCTCCGGCTAATGCTGATAAAGGAAACACGACTCGATAGTCCGTCCCAACTAGTGACCTGACCATATGGGGAACCATTAAGCCCACGAATCCGATTGGGCCTGCAAGGGCTACCGCTCCGCCTATAATGACAATAATGATGCAAAAAGCGAATTTGCGGAGGCGAGCCACATTTTGCCCAAGTCCCATAGCCACATCCTCACCCAATGAAAAAATATTAAAGGACTTTGCAAACAATAAACCTATCAAAGTACCAGGAACAACACAAAATAGACTTAGCTTTACATCTATCCATGTGGCTCCTGATAGCTTGCCAGCCATCCAGTATAATATTTCGGATAAGCTATCTTCATTAAGTATTAAGAATCCAGTCGTTAAAGAGCCCATGAATAAGGCGATTGAAACTCCCGCTAACAACAGACGAGTTCCTGAATAGCCTCCACGTTGAGACAAAATAAAAACAAGACTCCCTCCCACAGCAGCACCGATAAAGCCAGCAATGAGAATCGTGACCGATACATCCTCCAATCCGAACAAAACCAATGATAAAACAACAAAAAAGCATGCCCCTTGATTAATACCTATAATTTCTGGATCAGCTAATGGGTTCCTTGTTATTCCTTGCAACAGGCATCCCGAAACAGCTAAGCCGGCGCCTAGTATGATAGCCAACACAACTCGAGGAAGTCGGACTCCCCAAACTTTATAGGCCAGTAAATTCGATTCTTCTCGATTCAACAAGTCCGACCAATTATTCCAACCTAGCCCTTTCACACCGGCAAAGGTGCCTATAACTCCTAAAACAATTACGAGTACAAACAATCCTACGAACAGATAGGGAGCAGACTTTGTCTGCTCCCTCATGCCCGAATGCAGTTGTTTCACTGCTCCACCTCCCGGGTATGATATTATTTATCGCCTGTCATTATTTCCAATGCTTGATCAATAATGAGTTCTGCCGCACGTGGTCCGCGGCCTTTAGACCAAAGATCCCGACTTACTGTAATAGCCTTGTTCTCTTTAACTGACTTTAAGTTTTTATAGATTGGATTTTCCAGCCATTTTTCAGGTTCTCCATAAACAAAGAGATAGTCAGGGTTAAATTCGCCAAGCCGTTCAAGACTAAGTTTAGCAATATCTGTTTTACTTTCGGCAGCCGTATTATCCTTTTCACCTTCAAACAAATAATTAGTTCCAATCCCACTAAGCAGTGAACCGACGAATGAATTTTTAAGCCATACTGTTGATTCATCTTCAAACGCACCAACAACCAAAACACTAGGAGCCGTCTTCATCTTTTCCATACCTTGCTTAATTTTGGACTCAATATTTTGCTTCACCTTTTCACCTTGTTCTTTTTTGCCAACCACATCAGCAAGTAGGCTTAGATTAGCCAATACTTCCTCGTAATTGTCATCGTCAAAAGCAATGGTGGGCGCAATATCAGAGAGTTGATCCTTAATCATCTCGTGTCGATCTGGATTCGCGATAATGAGATCAGGCTTCACGGATGTGAGTACTTCCAGATTCGGCTGTTTCGCTTGACCTACATTGGTGATGCTTGACGCGTCTAATTTATCAACGAGATAATCGGGAAAGCCAGACTCCCCTATCCCTACTGTAGCGATAGGCTGAATATCAAGAACACTTAACATATCGATAAATGCATAGTCCAGTGCGACGATCTTAATWGGTGTTCCTTTTATCGTCGTTTCACCCCATGCGTGCTTAATAGTCTTCTCTTGTGACGCATTTCCTGTATCAGAAGGCTGTGGTGTCGCTACTGTTCCACTAGAATTATTCGTGCTGCCAGCATTCGTACTTGAACTCTCCTTATTATTCCCATTACAACCAGCCAATAATAAAAGACTCAAAATAACAACAATTGAAACTGTTGATTTTTTCATACCAAACATCGTTCATTCTCCCCCTAAAAGCTTTTCTGTTCTTCTCACACTCACAAGTAGTATTGAGTATCATTCTCATTTGTTTGCTTAACAGATTATATACGGTAGTTTTCAAATAAACCATGAACAATTTTGTTCCGTTTTTTTAAGTTTCTTGTTATTTGAGAACTTTCATCGGGGGAATGAGCAACTTCAAGACATTGTCAATCATCAGATCATGACTTAATGCCGAATAATCAATCCATGGAAACATGTCTATCATATAACAATGATGTTTCCGTACCGCTGTGGATTGTTTCCATTCTACACTTGCTTGTACATGCTGCCATAACTTCTGATCGGCTGCTTTGGATGAACACATCATGAAGATAATGTCAGCGTCATACTTCGGCAGTTCCTCTAGTAATATTGTTTTTCTCCAATTAATCGCCTTCACTTCCTGCGGCGGGGTTATTTGAAGATCTTGATATAATACACAGCCCATATTACGGTCCATTCCATATACTCGTAGCTTACCGCCAATAATTCTCAGTATAAGTACTGTTTTATCACCTATCTCCGCACTTAAGGCTTCCTTAGCCTGTATCGCTTTTTTGTCGTATCGGTGCATCCATGCTTTTGCTTCCTTATGTTTCCCCGTAATGTTCGCAATCTGTAGAAATCTCTCTCTCCATTCCGACTCCCAGTAGGAAATAACAACCGTTGGCGCGATTTGCGACAGGTCTTTGTTCTGCTCCCCCCATTCACGATTACTAACAATAATGTCAGGCTGGAATCGAATCAAGTCATCTAGTTTATTCGGATCATAGGACACAATGAGATGGGAGTTTTTCAATTGATCTTTGAGGTGAAAATGATTCCAATTCGATAATCGAACAGATACATGAGGCGTCACTCCCAAGGCTAACAGATCACCGTTAAAGCTATGCCGCATAATTGCAATTTTCTTTTGATGCGTTCTCAAGTAATGAGCTGGGCTGTTCCCTGTTTCTTTCTTAAACATTCGGCTAAAATAAGACTCTTCATTGTACCCTACCGATTGAGCAATATTCTGAAAAGAACTATTAGATAGGAGTAACAATTCTTTAGCGCGTTCTATCCGCAGCTTAGTGATATAGGATGTCAAGTTGACTCCCTTGATTTTCTTAAATAAACGGGAATAATAACTCGGACTATAGCCTGCCATTTGGGATAGAARCTCAAGCGAAGTCGTTTTCATATAATTCTCTTTCAAGTAGTCGAAGGAAAGCTCCATCCCCTTTATCGAATCATCCGTTGGTTCTTGAATTTCCTTCATGACCATGTAGATGAATTCCATAAACAAGCTTGTTTGCCGATATTCCCGCAGATCAGCCTGCTCTTCAGCACATTCATACAATTGTTCTAATAAACGGAGCACCTRCAATTGATTTCCAACATTAATCTCTCCCTCAATCGGAAATTCAAACCCTTCCTCCTTAAATAACTGCCATTTTCCGTTCATTTGATACCGACTACTGTACGAATAAGAGATCATATAGAACTCCATCGGTTCTAGTAGCTTAGATATGGCTTGAACTTTTTTTCCTTTCTTCAGAAAAAATGTTTTGCCCGCCTCAGCTAAATGAGTTTCTCCATTAATGCTTAAGGTACCAGTACCTCTATTAACAAACATAATTTGATAGGTTGATAGAAAATGTGAGTCCAGCCGCCATTCATCCGTACACAGAATGTGCTCGACGCGGGAGACATGAAATATCATCTCATTTAATTGTTTAAATATGTTCATTGTTCATTCCTTCCCAAACCGTTCAATTATAGAAGGTCTTCCATAATGACTATTATAACAAAAAAGGCAAGCCAGAGTGCATTTACGACTGCGCGCCGGATATCCTTTTATTGGATAATGAATTTCACTTCAACGCCATACCTAACTAGACTGAAGTTACTACAAGACTCTATTTATGTCGACTAACCAAAAGTATCATAATCTGTAATCTCGGAAAAAATGCCAAAACCTTTGATTTCTCAGTGGTTTTGGCATTTGTTTCATGCTCGTATTTAGTTTGCTCGTATTACTCACGCTATGCCATCTATACTCCATCAACATTTAAATCACAGCTTYACCTGATGCTTCACTTTTGCGTTCTTATGGATCTTCAGTGCACTTCGATACTCTACCCTCTCAATTTCACAATCCGTGCCGATAATTACATCTTCTCCTCTAACCATATCAGCCATCGTGTACTGGAGCTCTACACTGTCACCTTCGATTAATCCAGCCTTAAAAAAAGCCTCTTCCTTATTCTTCACCAGCTTTAGAAGTGTTCCGGCTTTACTTCGTTTAATACTAATTACACTGCCCCCGACTTCCTTAGCCCAGCTTGGTCCGAACAGACTTATATTTAGACGGTCTGCACTGAGTAATCCATCCACACTGGCTGCGCCGGAAAGCCTTAACTCCTCTGCTTCACAATCACCTTTTACATCTAGATTGCMAGAAAAGTTAAACCTATCAATCCTTAGCCCCTCAGTTGTCTTCAACTCACCCCGACCTCGCAAGGAAAGTCCGTTAAGGCTTCCATCAACGCTACATTCGCCCGTTATCTTCATATCAGTAGTTCGGAGGCTACCAGCTATATGGGCTTGCCCTGTCAAGCTTAGCTTCTGGCAATCCACATCTCCATTAAATTGACACTCACCGGTTATGTGCACATTTTGATAAAACCCACCCGCTGACGTTGTCGTTCCTAATATCTTCATATCATTCCGGTTTAGCTCAGTCACTCACCTTCTCCTCCTTCACAATTTTCGCACCATGATATACAGTTAGCTTCGAGTGATATTCTACACGTCCAATAGAGCAGCCATTGCCGATGATTACTACGTTGCCCCTAACAATATCCGCTGTCGTAAATTCCAGATCAATGYAATCTCCCTCAATCACCCCGGCATGCAGCTCAGATTTTAATTTTGGAATCATACCGCCCCATATTTACTCCAGACGCTCTTCTTCTCCTGCCGAATAACTAGGCTTTCAACACCAATCTCGCTGGCTTTCCCCTGCCCATGAAGGCTGAATTCCATTTGTCCCGCACTGAGTAAACCGCCGACTGTGAATCCCCCTTTACCTGTAAAGTTTTCAAGCTCACAATCGCCCTTTATACTCATCATTCCGTTCAGTGTACAGCTTTCGCCACTAAGACCACCCCCGATTGTAAGCATACCGTCCGCCTTCATATTTCCAAATCGCAGATTGCCCTTCACTTTCATCCTGCCATTACATTCCATTTCCTCTGCCGTAATGTCAGCATTCAAATGCATAAGCCCGTTCCCTCTAAAATTACGCGTCACTATTGAGCCATTGATATTGCCTACACCATCTATTTTAACGTTATTATAGGTACCCCCGCCGGCGCCACTAACACCATTTATAATCAAATCTGACAACTGATTTTTCTCCATAATCCTTCCCTCCATTAAGAAAGCTTACCTTTTAATTGTTCAATTAAATCTTCAAGACATAGTTTGGCAACAAGCCTTACTCCTTCGTCAAATACTAATTCAGTTGGCGAATACGCCATAATAAAAGAAGTTACCCCCATTTTTCGCATGAAAAATAGATCCCAGCTCTTCCCCTCAAACCTCGCAGTCTTCTCATTTAAGGTTTGAAAGAGCAGTTCCGCCTCGTCCAAACTCATTTCCCCTCTACTAAGAAGGTAGTCAATAGTATATAAATGAACCAGCTGTTCGAAAGTATGTTTACCTTCTTTACTAGACAACCTGCCAAACTTTTTCAAAGTCGTTAACGAAACAATGTTACGTAATTCAATTTCCTCCGCTGTTAATGCTGTACTTTTAAAAGAAGTGGTATCGGATAACTTACCCGCCAGTTCATCTAAAGAAAGATCATCCTTCATATTTATAATGTTATGGATGCGAGCCAGTATACTTTGCTTAGGAAAGAAGGTTTCCTGCCCTGTAAATGTAGATTTACGGATAAACCAATCCTCGGGAATTAGCTTCTTTCGTTTCCAACGATACAATTGACCATACGAAATACCGGTTAAATCCAGTAGCTCCTTCTTTGAAATTAAATCCTTATCCATTAAAATCACCTCTCAATTTGATCGTAACATAACACTGTTACGTTGTAAATGCAGATTGGTGACATTATACGATTTGCGATACTAACAGAAGAAACAAAGAAACGAACCCTAAGTTCGCTTATTTGAATCTGAAATTTAACTACCGTAAGATCCTGATTTCTTGACCCAGCTCCGCTGATTCGTAAATCGCAGACAAAATCTTAATCATATCAATACCGATTACACCAACCTTAAGCATTGTTCGTGTTCCCCTTTATAGTCTCAAGTGGTTTAGCATTACCATAACGAGGGGACTCGCGATTAACCGGAGCGGCCCCCGGATTCACGACCCAAATGCGCTCCTTCTCATCCGCTTCACGCCATTTAAGATCACAGGAGGTTCCCATGAGCTTCTTGAATATTTTCGAAAAATGACCCGAGTGAAGAACAATTAGCCCCATCCCTTGCAGCACACGTCGGTACACTCTTTCCACAATTGTTCATTACGAACACTCCCTTTATATTAATTAATCTGTCTTCATTTTAGTTGAAGAACTTTTAACAATCGATTGCCTATTTAATTCAATTTATATGGTATTCTGTCATAAGCGACATTAAGGAGACCTATTTTGGCAAAATATGATTACGTGATCCTGCCGCATAGTCGGTAGGAATGTCCAACCTCGGCCAATTCTATGATACGTTCAGACGCTTTAACGATTGCTCGCCCAAACCTTTCAGGGACCG
Organism: Paenibacillus sp. P4_A7; assembly: GCF_056402455.1. Taxonomy (NCBI): domain Bacteria; kingdom Bacillati; phylum Bacillota; class Bacilli; order Caryophanales; family Paenibacillaceae; genus Paenibacillus; species Paenibacillus sp. P4_A7. The sequence continues at coordinate 24,290 of NZ_JBFUHJ010000039.1, forward strand.
GTTTCGTGAGCCGCATCTCCATTGATAGACATTCTAGAGGAGGATTTCAGATGCTGCACCGCTATTTATTCAAGCCATTTCATCGGACAACGTTCCGAAGCAAGCTCGTTTTAACGTATCTAATCATTATAGTCATTCCCGTTATATTGGCTTTATTCCTATCGGGGCTACAATTGTACAAGCAAACCAATTCCGATTATGAAGACATTCTGACACAACTAAACACCCGAACGAACGTCACGATTGACGACTTTATCAATAATCTCTCACGCAATACTTTTTTTTATTTAACGGAGACCAGGCTGAACACCATTATGCAGAAAACAAAGCCTACTTTCGATAAGCAAAAAATCGACGATTCGAATTATATGCATAGCTCATTAGAGCAATTCGTCTTAATCAATGGCAATATTGCTATGATATCGGTACTTGCTCCTAATGGTAATATCTATGGAAGCAAACCGGAAAAAGCCGGTGAAATCGTGAATACCGTCCGCAGCATAGGAAAAGAAACATTAAGATCGAGCAATTTTGTTGTTTCTGTTCCCTTACGACCTGGAACAATGGAACATAAAAACGAGCATATCTCTATCGTACGGTATTTATCTGATCTCAATACAAGAAGTGGCAAAGAAGGCTATGCGAAGATCGACATATTTTATAATGCTATCGAAAACATGCTGGGAGGTATATCTTCAGAGGAGGGTTTGAAACTRGGGACCATCGTTCTCTCAGGAGATACAGTCGTCTACAAATCTGATGGCCGAGTCGACCAATTAAATGAGCCTGGATCCGTTCAGCTCCAGTCGCATTTTAAAGATTTATCCGTAGGTTCTGATCATATCTCGCATGTAGAGTGGAACAAACAATTATATATGATTAGCGGCAGTATAAACCCTGTAACCGGGTGGAAGATCATACAATACATTCCGGTTAATCAAATATACAATACATTTTTAAGCAATACGTTGAATTATGTTCTCTTCAGCATATTGGCCTTAATTGCATCATTGACGTTCGCCTTTTTCTTCCATAATTATTTCATTAACCCTATATTAAAATTAAGTAGAGCTATGAAAACGATAGATACCGATCATTTGTATAAAGTCATGCCATGGAGTGAACGAGAGGATGAAATTGGAAGACTTATAAATAGCTATAATGCGATGATCGAACGTTTGAAATCGAGTAGAGAATCAGAAATAATGTCTAGTCATCTGCAAAAAACAGCCGAGCTTAAAATGCTGCAATCTCAGATTAACCCCCATTTCTTGTATAACACGTTGAATACGATCCATTCGATTTCCGAGCTTCATCGAATCGATACGATTTCAATCATGACTAAGAGCTTATCCAGCATCTATCGCTACAATATTAAGCATGGGGATGAAGTTACGATAGAAAAAGAGCTAGAGCAGATCGATAACTACATCAAAATTCAGCAAATTCGTTTCTATAATAAATTCCTCGTAGAATACGAAATAAGCCCAGAGGTTCTTAACTACAAACTTTTGAAATTTTTGATCCAACCGATAATTGAAAACTCATTTTATCACGGATTAGAGCCAAAGGGCGGGGAAGGTACACTAAGGCTAACGATCAAGCAGCGAAAACATTTCCTTTTCATACGTATTCAAGATAACGGCGTCGGAATAAAGGAAGACAAGCTCAATGAATTAAAGGCACTTTTTGGAGAGAGTCACTCTCACTCTATCATCAACAATGAATCAGAGCGCAACTTTGGACTTAGCAATGTCCATTCTCGTATTAAGTATTTCTATGGCGAGAGCTATGGGATACAGGTAACCAGCAGTGAAAATAAAGGAACTTCTATTACCATTCATATACCAATCATCAAGGAGATGTACAACATTGAAAATTCTAGTGGCTGATGACGAATTTTTTGCTAGAAAAGCCGTCTTACAGATGGTTTCTGACTGGGACGACAAGGTTCAGGTATTGGAGGCGGAGGACGGTAATTATGCACTAGAGGCGCTCAAAGCCTCCCATCTCGATCTAGTTCTTACGGATATCCGCATGCCTGGATTGGACGGCATCGAGTTATCTGCCTATATTCATCTCCATTATCCACAAACCTCTGTTATTATCATTAGCGGATATGACGACTTCTCTTATGCCAAGGAAGCTATTCGTTATAAAGTGGAGCATTATTTACTAAAGCCTATTGATCGGCAGGAATTATATCCCTTACTTAATCAAATAAAAGAACGTTTTGAAGTTAGCTCAGAATCTAAAAGAGAACTAGCTCTGATCAACTATCTATATGGAGAAAAGAATTCTGCTATTCCCTCATTTGCAACTGATGAGAAGATTCAGTGGTATCAGACGTTCGTAATTTGGCAAAACCCTCTGCAAAACGATCACCTGAAGGATAGGCTCAAGAAGGAAATATCTCTGAGCGGCTATGATCTTGTTGTAACGAGCGATAAGCATCATAAACAGCTGTTAATTATATTGATTCTTTGCAAGCATGATACTGTGAAGCAACAACAAAGCGGGCCGCACTTCGGGTGTAATACCATCATACGGCAATGGCTAAAAGAACCGGATAGTTCCTGCCTCGCCGTCGGGAGCAGTCCCGCCTCATCGGATTTACTAGCTTTAGACGAATCTTACATGGAAGCTCGGCTCGCGGCCTTGCAAAGTCTCATAACCGCTACTAGAGAGATTGTAAGCAGTGCTGAAATATCGACAACCTTCACTTATGACGCCCAGCTGATTAAGGAATGGACAGACCGTTTCAACCGTAAAATAGTAAGCTATCAACTAAAAGATGCAGACGAGATGATTCATACCTGGATCAAGACAGCCTCAGAGCAGCGGTTTTCAGTATATATGATTCAAGATTGGTTCGCTGCTACGGTCAATCTCCTGAATACGCTTATTGATCGCAGCAGCGAGGAGTCCGCCACCGTTCCTTTTATTAGGCAGCGAAGCTTATTCGAATATACTTCTATTCATGAATTACAGCAGAAGCTAATAAAGAAGCTGCATATCGTGTGTGAGCAATTAAAGCAAGTGTCAGACAAAATGGATATGATCGAAAATATAAAAAAAGAAGTGGATATTCACTATAAACAACGAATCATGCTAGAGGATTTAGCGAAGAACAAGTACTTTGTAGATCCAAGTTATCTTAGCCGTCTATTCAAAAGAAAAAGCGGGATGGGTTTTGCTAACTACTTGCTCTCTGTGCGGATGGAGAAAGCCAAGCAAATGCTTGAAAGTTACACGGAGCTTTCCGTCTCAGAGGTTGCAAGTGAAGTAGGCTTTAACGATTACTCTTACTTTATCCAAATGTATAAAAAATGTTACGGTGAAACACCTGGGAAATACAGAAACAAAAAAAACCTGTATGAATTGGAATGAGAAAATAATCAAAATATTAAGCAGTTTTGTCCTATTAAGAGGGTCAGTTCTCTCCTATTTTAATCAGCCAACTCCTTGCTACAATGAGACACGTACAACAAGTAACAATACAAAAAAGGGAGCTGTGTAAATGAAGAAAAGTTTGATAAAGAGCGGAATCGCTGCTCTAGTATGCCTAAGTATGGTGACAGCTGCAGGATGTTCAAGTAACACACCTGAAAGCGCACCCAACAACTCTAAAGGTAATGCCGGAGCCAGTGGCGAGAAGGTAAAGATTGAATATTTCCAAATGAAGCCGGAAGCAACCGAAGTGGTCAATGAACTGATCAAGAAATTTGAGGCAGAAAACCCGAACATCACTGTAGAGCAGAACAATGTACCGAATCCAGAGAATGTATGGACGATGCGGGTATCAACAAATGATGCTCCTCCTATATTTACCCATTACCCTCATAACTCAGTGTTTCAACAACTTGCCAAAGAAGGCCGCGTATTGGATTTAACCAACGATCCTTTGATGGCCAACGTTCAGCCTGCTATCGCAGATTTAAGTAAAATTGATGGCAAAAATTACGTGGTTCCAATTGGAGTTGCAACGCTTGGCGTTTACTACAATAAGGAAATTTTCGRGAAATTCAATCTACAGCCTCCGACTACCTATGCGGAGTTCATCGAAACAGCTGAAAAGCTGAAAAATGAAGGAGTTACTCCTTTCTATTTCCATGATAAAGATTTCAACGGCATCCGTCAGGAGGTCGTGTACAAAATGGGTCAAACTATGCCAAATATCGAACAGTTTTTGGATGATGTCATGAATGGTAAAGCACATATTACTGATAACCCTGACTTTAAACCTTTTGCACAATCCATACTCGATCTTCGTCAATACGGTCAAAAGGATCTTATGGGTACCGGTTATGATGATGCGCTTCGTGAATTCGCCAATGGAAAAGCAGCGATGTGGTTCACAGGAATTTGGGCGATCAAAGAAATCAAAGAATCGAATCCTGACCTGAAATTTGAATTATTCCCTCTTCCTACAGTGAATGCTGCAGATTTGAAGACACAAGTTTCTGTTGATACAGCAATTGGACTTCCTGAAAACGGGAAAAATCAAGCTGAAGCAAGGAAGTTTCTTGAGTTCATGACATCCAAGGAATCTGTAACGATCTACTTGAAATTAGGCGGATATCCTTCTGGAATTAAAGAAGTCGAATCTGGACTTCCTGAGATCGTCTCTCTTACCGAACTCATTACAGCAGGAAAAGTCTATCCTACGATCGAACGTCTATGGCCGCCAGGAACAAATGCTGAAGTAGGTAAAGCGACACAGGAAATGTTTGTTACAAAAGACGTTGAGCAATATTTAAAAGCTCTTGACACTATCTTCTTCAACAAATTCAATCAATAACGAAGACCAAAAAGGCGGAAAGACCTTGCAGTCGTTTAGCGTTCAAGGTTTTTCCGCCTTTCTCTACGATGGAGGTCGATTATGAATATACGAAGCATCAAGCCAGGCATCACATTTATTCTACTTACAATCCCTGCAGTCTTGCTATATGCCGTCTTCTTTCTGGCACCTGTCTTCATCGGGCTATACTACAGTATGACGAACTGGGATGGATTTTCCTTATCCTACGATTGGGTTGGTCTGAAAAATTACATTGCTATTTTGCAAGACAAACGATTTATGAATGGTTTAATGTTCACCCTTCTGTATACCGTAATTATTGTAATAGGTAAATTAGGTGTCGCTTTAGTCCTTGCTTTACTGCTAAGCCAATCATTAAAGTTCCGCGGATTATTTCGTTCCATCTATTTTTTCCCAGCCGTATTAAGCATGATTACTGTAGGTATGATGTTCAATCAATTTTTTTATTCGCTATTTCCTCCTATTGGAGAAGCATTTGGTATCGAATGGTTATCCCGCAATATACTCGGACATAAAGATACCGCCATCTTTGGCGTTGCATTAACGAATATATGGCAAGGCTTTGCTGTTCCTATGGTCATTTTCATAGCTGGTCTCGCAAGCGTACCCAAGGATCTCATGGAAGCAGCTGTTATTGACGGTGCCAGTTCAAAACAACGGTTTTTCTCAGTTACAGTTCCCTTCTTAATTCCAATGCTGACAGTGAACGTCGTGCTCGCTATTAAAGGCGGACTTACCGTCTTCGATTATATCGTCGCGATGACAAACGGTGGACCATCGAATTCAACGGAATCACTTGGATTTCTCATCTATCAACATGGCATGAGCGAGATGAAATTCGGTTACGGTACCGCAGAGGCAATCTATGTATTCCTACTAATCGGCATCATTTCATTCATCCAGATCAAGCTGCTATCGAGGAAGGAGGTCGGACAACAATGAAAAAGCATAAATCGTATTATATTCTCAGCTATTCTTTCCTTTCGATCGGTGCTTTGTTCATATTGGCTCCGATCTACTTAACGATTGCCATTGCGATGAAATCGAGAGCAGAAACAACCAAAAGCTTCTTCGCTCCTCCGTCCAGCCTATACTTGGATAATTTCATTCAGGTCATTAACAAAGCTAATTTTTGGAAAATATTCCAAAACTCTGCCTTCATTACTATTGTATCTCTTCTTATTATGATAATCGCTATTCCAATGGTATCCTATGCGATCTCCCGTAATATGAACAAGCTTTACTATAAGTGGGTCTATACCCTCATTCTAATGGGTATATTCGTTCCCTTTCAGGCCATCATGCTGCCCATTTACAAGCATATGGGCAACTTGGAATTGCTTAATCAAACCGGCCTTATCATTATGTACGTTACCCTATCCTTTGCACAGGGTCTCTTTCTTTGTGTTGGGTATCTAAAAAACATACCGTTAGAGCTCGATCAAGCTTCCAAAATTGATGGTTGTGGTGTTTGGCTAACCTTTATTCGGATCATCTACCCATTGATGCTTCCGATCGTTGCAACCATTCTCATATTGAATAGCTTATGGTTGTGGAATGACTTTCAATTACCACTCATTATGCTAAACCGTCACCMTGATTTCTGGACACTGCCATTATTCATTTACAACTTCAAGTCAGAAGTCAGCTTTGATTATAACTTGGCATTTGCCGCATTTACTCTTTCGATGGCGCCAATCACTATCCTCTATGTTTTTACACAGAAATACATTATCGGAGGACTTACGGAAGGCTCTATCAAATAAAAGGTAAGTAAGGAGAATATCCAGCATGAATATGACTGCGATGACTTTGAATTTACGCATTGATATACCAATCGACGGTGACAATGCT